>NZ_JADGLG010000089.1:0-5052 GCF_015235335.1 Neisseria sp. 19428wB4_WF04 | reverse complement strand
TGGAGCGTCTGACTTATTGCTGCGATATTTTTGAGACGGGCAATGATTCTTACCGGATGAAACACCGCTCATAGGGTGGCTCAATTTTAGACCACAACTGTGGCTCAGTTTTGGAATGGAATTGACATCACTGCTGCAGCAGTAATAGCAAGCAATGAAATTTTCATATCTCAATACCTCTTAAGTGCAGGATTTGTTGGTGCCGTTAATGCGATTCTCCCGGATGCAGCGATCCCGAGCCTGCCGTTTTTTCACTTGGACTTTTTCGTCCAATACCATAAACCGCTCCATCATATCCAGCCGGGTTTGGTTCTGCTGGATATAGGCATTTTCTAAGGCAATACGGTTTTGCAGGTCGGCGGCGGCCTTCGCATCCTGAGTGGTGTTTACCCGGTTCATCAGTGCCTTGATATTCTGAAAGCGCAGTTCGGAATCTTTAATGGCTTTCAGCGTCAAATCAAAATGTTTGACCAGCCGGTCGTTATCCGCATTTTGGTTATAACCCTTTGAGCCCAACAAGTCGTTAAAGTTCCCTTTCTTTGCTTGTATCGCGGCATCGTAAACCGACTTCCATTCGTCGGGCAATTGCTCGAGAGCTTCGGTTTTGAGAATGTTGCCAAAATTGCGGTTGCCGGTCAGGGCTTTGACCTGGTTTTTCAGTTCGGTAATCTGCTTCACTTGGTTTTCAATCTGCTGCCCCATTTGGATGCCTTGCTGGACAGCCTGGGCGACGGCGGCTCCGTCAAAAACGGGAATGCCGCCGGCTATTGCCGGGGCAGCGGAAACCATCAGGCCGACAGCCACAGCTGCGGCAGCTTTTTTGATTGTGCTCGATTTCATCGGAACATCTCCTACGGATAAAGAAAATGCCGCTTTGTGCGGCAATGGAAAGAAACCGCCCTGAAGGCGGAGGGGAATAGTAAAAGGCCGTCTGAAACATTTCAGACGGCCGCCCGGTTTCGCGGTTATTGAAACTTACCGCTGCGTTGGCGCACGGCTTGATAAAACGGTTCAAGCCAAATATCGGGATCGTCGCTGCCACACTCATCCATAACCTGATGCAGAATGGAAACATTTTCCGATGTGCCCGAAAGCACGGTCATTTCATTATCAAACCCGTGTAGATCCATCGTGCAGAACACGGACTGCTTACTCTGTTTGATTAGAAATATACGGCTCTCTTTCGGCTTGGTCATTAATTCGTTGAACTCCTTTCTGCTCAAACCGCACCGTTGGTAGCTGCCTTCATATTCACCCTCAGGGTTGGGCAGGAATATTTTGGTCGGTGTCTGTTGGATAAGGGCCGGGAAAATATCGACGGCAACGGCATCTTCCGGTGACTGGGAATCCAAAATCATAAATTCTCCCATTTTCCGGCCGGTTTTGAGTGTTTTGAACATCATGCCGGCAGTCATTTCAAACCGGGCGGCGTGCCAAAATTCAGCCACTACCGATACCAAAAGGCTGCCTTCCTTTGCTACCCGTTCGGACATCATTTCTTTGAGATAGAGCAGATAAGAAAGCACAGGGCCTGTCGGCTCGTAATTGGGTTGGAGAATACAGGTAACATCCAATCCGATCCGGTAAAATTCTTCAGGATTGAATGTGTTGCTGTCGTTATCCAAACACCACGCATACTGACCGTCTTCGCTTCGGCACCACTTCGACAAACGGATGCGTAACGAATTTTCACTGTACACGGGCGGCAGGCTTTCCATCAGCCGGCTGAAATTACGCTCTTTGAAATCTATTTCATACAAAGTATCCACCGCCATTTTGATTTGCTGCTTCTCTTGTGCGGTGGCTCCGCCGGCACATAATTCAACCAATCCATACAAGAACATACGGTGTTGCGGCAAGTCGGGTAGTTGAAAAGGATTTAATCCGCTGGGTACACCTTCTTCTACCGCAAAATATGTTCCCCGTAAAGCCCGGATCAGGATTTCCATGCCGCGATCCAAATCCAATACGAACATATAGGGATTGAAACGGGTAAGGAAAGACAGAATAACCGATTCCAAGGCGGTTTTGCCGGTGCCGGTTGCGCCGAGAATCAACGTATGTCCGGCTACTTTTTGCCCAAGGCTGTTTACGTCGATTTTGCTGTGGTGCAGGCTCAGGTTAAACAGCGTATTGGATAATGTTTTCAGCGGCATTACCGGAGAACCGTCGCCAATCGGATTGCCCCAAGACTTTCCTTGAGAATAATTGTGCATTCCAAATACCGTAGCAAGATTGGTAGTGGTTTTAGGAATTTTCCGTGGGCGGATTTTGTAGCCCAATACTTGGCTGTAAAAAGTGGCCGGCATCGACAAAGTGGACGGGACAAAGCGAAAACCGCCGGAAGTCAGAAACTCAGTAAATACTGTTGAACCGTTGGTGCGTGCTTCATGCGCGGTTTTTCCGTAAACCACCAAAGTTCCAGTGTATTCGCCGAACATCATCCGGCCGGCGGCCAACTCGCCTTTGCCCTGTTTCAGTTCGTCTTGCTGGTCTATTGCCTGGTCCTGCACACTCTCAAGGGCATTAACCTGTTTGTTGATTTCCGTCTGCATCTCGGCATTGTCGGTGTACACGAAAATCTGTGTCAGCGTGTACTCGCAGGGAATCGACAGGGTGTTCACCAACACCATGATTTTGCTGATACCGAATTCTTTCAAATCGTAGCAGGTGGCAAACTTTCGGCTGTCTGCATTGCGGATTTCCATTATGTCTGAGCCAAAATGTACGCTGGCAGACGGAACTACGGTGTAGGCAGCACTGGCCGATAAGGGAATATCTTCGCGGATACCGCCGTTAATCAGGGTGCCGATAAACTGATACACCTCGGAAAACATTACGCCGTTTTCATTTTCATATGTACCTAAAATATGCGGGTCATAGCTGTTCAGACCTTTGGCCATTATCTCCAGCAAATCGTTAATTTCTTCCAGGCCGTCTGAAAACGTGTCGTATTTCAGGATAACGGAAATGTAAAACAGGTTTTCGTAATAATCGGCCTTGTTGAACTGCCGGATATAGTGTTCGGCAAGCTCGCGGCAGAATTTGGTATCAAAGTGATATTCGCGGTTTAAATTAATCCGCTGCCGCTGTACAGTTGTCCAAATGCCCAAGCGGTTTCCATATTGTTTGCCAACCGTATTAAACAGCCGCTTTAATTCACTAAACGATGCAATCAGGTGCTTGTCGTCCACACCTTCAAACGGGATACCGTCCATTCTCAAAACGAATCCCAAACGGCCGTCTTCAAAATGGACGATATTCTCGGCAACGTGCCGACTGAACCGGGGCAAATAATCTTGCGGCGAGCGCTGCTTCGTCAGAATCCTCTCTAATAAATCGTTCGTAGTCATGACGTTCTCTTCCAAATTTAGTGGGCATCAGGGTAAGTGTGTTGCCGAACAAATCGGCATTGCGGCGTTGGATATGCCAATAAAGCTCCAAAGCTATAATGTTGACGGCTTGGTCATCCCTTTGGGTCATCAGCTTTAAGAAAACCAAAAATGGGACAGCCATCAAAAGTATGGCAAACGCTTTCAAGTCTAAAAACTGCATAGTAAACAGGGCGATTAAAACGAAAATACCGACGATCGTAATCACCGGTATCATCGGAATACCCCAAACCGTAGCTTGCCGTGACAAACCTTCATAGGTGTTGTACTCGGTGTCTATGTTGATGTCAGGTAGATTCTGCATAGGGGACCTCAGTTATTACAATGTGACGCTCTTACCCCAATCCCACAACGCTTTGGCAATTGCTAAAGATGCCGCACATCCTACAATCCATGCACAAGCCTCTAACACATCGGACCAATGCTTTTTGCCCAACTTGCCCCATAAGAAAGTACAGAGCAGCGCGAGGCCGGCGAGAATGCCCACAATGCCGTAAAAACCGGTAGTAAACTCTTTAATGCCGCTTTCCACAGACGAAAGCCCGCCGGCGGCAAGTGCATTATGGGCGGCAACAACAAACAAAGCCGCCAAAGAAAACTTTGCGGCTTGCTGCCCTTGTTTTTGATTCATCGGTTTCATCAAACAAACTCCCAAAAATAAAAACCGCACAACGGCGGCAGATACAAAAAAACCGGCCTAAGCCGGAACACAGCTACCCGAGGGTAAAATTAAAACTCTTGGAACACATCCCACGCCGCATATTGTTTCGGCGGCGGCGAACCGGCTGCCGCCCGGACAAAAGCCGCACGGGCGGCCTTAGCAGCGGTTTTATGCGGCTGATAGGCCGCTTCAACCAACGCGCTGCGTGTTCCCGCCGCATGGGCGGGGTTGCCGCTCAACTGCGCGTAACGGTTACGCACCAGGCGCACATAATTGCGGGTTTCCCGGTAGGGCGGAATCCCGCCGTACCGATCCACCGCCCCCTCGCCGGCGTTATAACCGGCAAGCATCAGATCGATATTGCCGCGATAGCGGTTGCTTAAAAAACGCAGATAGCGCGTACCGGCCATGATGTTGTGCTCGGGGTTGTACAGGTATTTCGGATTTACCCCCATCCGCGCGGCAGTCGGCGGGATAACCTGCATCAGCCCGCGCGCGTCTTTGTGCGAAACGGCATACCGTCTGCCGCCGCTCTCCCGTGCCATCACCGCCCACACAAGGTTTGCATCCAAACCCTGCGCCGCCGCGTGTTTTTCCACCAAATGCCGGTATTGAGGATAAGGCGCGGCAAAACAGACGGCAGATACTGATGCCACCATCACCACCAAAACGGCAAGAACGGATTTTTTCAAATCAATCTCCTGGTCTTAAAAAGAAAAAACACAAAAAAGAAAACACAAAGGTCGTCTGAAATTTCAGACGGCCTTGCCATCAGGCATATGGCGCATCTCGGGAACGCGCCTCAACTGCCGATAAGGATGACTTTGTTCAAGGGGCTGTCCTAGATAACTAGAACAAATCCTGCTTTACTAATTGTTTTAAAATAGAAATTTGAAATTTTATCTCACTGTTGTTAAAACGCCATTCACACTCTTTCAAATACAGTTCAAAATGCTCTTTGGAAATGCCGTTAAACTTGCGTAAATGGCGTTTTGCTTG
>NZ_JADGLG010000088.1:0-5474 GCF_015235335.1 Neisseria sp. 19428wB4_WF04 | reverse complement strand
GTATTGGGCTGAATACCTAAGATATCGGCAGCAGAACGTGCGGTTACTTCCAATACAAAATATTCAAGCAGTTTTCTTTGCAGACTCTTCTTTAACTTACAGTGGGTTATCTTCATTTTGGCAGCCTGTCATGACTGCTAATCTACGTCAGCCCCATCGGTAATTTTCGGGTAGGCAGCCTGCTTAAAGGCAGAATGCTACGGCAATCATCAGGGCGGAATGATTCAAACACCTTTGCACCCAGCTGGAAAATCCAACCGAGATTTCCTGATTCAATGCTCGTGTTGCTGCCATTCTTTGATATTACGGCGTATAAACGCCAGTTGGCTGCAGTAGCGGCGGCAGTTCGGGCATACTGCCAAATGCATCACCACCGAAAGGCGTTCCCTCATAGAAAGCCGGCGGTCTTGGCTCTCTGAAAGCAGTATGCAAGCTTCTTTACATTTCAACATAGCTCTTTCTTTGCTCTCCTATTTCGGTATCTGCCAAATCAAACCAACGTTGCTGCAGGCATTGCCGCAGTCCGTTGCGGGCACGGTGCAGAATAACGTAACAGTTTTCTTTGCTGATGCTGAATTCCCTGCATATTTCAGCTACTTCCCAGCCCATGATTTCGCGCAGATAAAAAATACGTGCAGTATCTTGCGGAAGCCCCTGCATACAGTTTTCCAACGCCCGGAAAAAATCCTGTCTAAACAGCGCGTCTTCCGGCGCGGGCTGCCAATCCTGCGGAGCGGCAGCAGGCTGCCAGTGGCCGCTTTCATCAAAACAGCCGTTATAGCCCCGTTCAATGGCATCGTTTTCTTCCTGCATACCCTCAAGGCTTATCATGTGCCTGCTGCTGCGGAAATAATCGGCAATTTTATTTTTGAGTATGCTCAGCACCCAGGTTTTCAACCCGGCCTCTCCCCGGAACTGGCTGTGTTTGGCTATAGCTGCCGCCAGCGTGTCCTGCACGATGTCTTCGGCCAGAAATTCATCGCGCAACTGGATTTTGGCAAAGCGTAAAATATCGCAATGCAGCTCGGCAAGTTTATGTTTGAATTGTTCCATCGGTTGATTTTGTTGTGAGTAAAACGCCCGCATCCACCCAGTCATTAACTGCCGGTTTCAAAAGCTCCGCCACATCCTGCTCGGGCAGCAGCTCCTGCAGGCCTGCCAAAAGATTGGTAAATGTGTCGCTTTGGCGTTGGAAATGCTGCAGCAAAAACAGGTCGGTGCCTTCTATCGTGCGGTAATAAACCTCGTTGCTGCGGTTGCGCCAAGTTAAAACATGGCAGGGTGAGTCTTCTATCTGCTCCGGCCCGATGCTGACAAAATCACAGGGGTAATATTGCAGCTGGGCCGCAGGCGCCCAGGATAACACACTATGCTCATGCCAGCGGCCGTCTGAATCAGGCTGTATGGCTGTTTCGGCATGCAGCAAGGCGGTTTCAAAATCCATTACGGCCAGCATATTTTCAGACGGCCGCTCATGTTGCGGCAGGCTGTTGAGATAGGCGAGAAATTGCGGGGGAATATCATTAAAAAACGGAGATTCCGGGTGTGCCTCGATTAAAAAACGGTTTTGCCAGCCCTGCCATTGTTCGGAATCGGCCAGCAGACTGCTGTCGCTGAAGCAGAGATCGAGAAAACTTTTTATATTGTTGCGCACCAAGCGGGTATAAACAGCCAAGCGCTCAGGCGCGATACCGGGGGGGGCAGGCAGCGCGGGGTTGCGGATATGATCGGCAAGCTGCGCCTGCGCCTGCGCTGAAGAAATAGGGTTATGCGGCTGCATGTTTGGCTCTCTCCGCCTGCTGCTGAATCGCGGCAATGCGTGCCACTTCGGCCTCCAATTCGGCAAACGGCGGCAAGTTGCTGTCGCGCTCCAGCAGTGTGGGTACATTTTGCGGCAGGCTGCGGCAAGTGTAGGCAAACAAATCCCACACATCATCGCATACAGCCTGCCCGTGGGTGTCAATCAACAGTTCGGCAGTTTCTTCATCGTGCCCAGCCATATGAATATAGCTTACCCTTGCCAAATCGGTGCGGTTGATATAATCGGTTGGTGCAACAATGCCGTGGTTTACGGCGTTCACGTAAATATTGTTGATATCCAAATGAATATCGCAATCTGCTTCTTGCACCACTGCGTTGAGAAATTCGGCTTCATCCATTTCTGCAATCGGGTTGTGGGCATAATATGAAGTGTTTTCCACCGCAATGCGCATTTCGAGCAAATCCTGCACCATACGGATACGGGCTGCGGTGTGGCGCACCGACTCCCAGGTAAACGGCAGCGGCAGCAAATCATAAATATGCCCGTGGTGGCTGCAATAGCTCAAATGCTCCGAAAAAAAGCCGATGCGGTATTGCCGCAGAAACGCTTTGATCTGCTTGAGAAAATCAATCTGCAACGGGTCTTGGCCGCCTAATGAAAGCGACAACCCGTGGCAGGCAATGGGAAAACGCTCGGCCACTTCGTCAAACTGCCTGCGTGCCGCGCCGCCCATACGCAACCAGTTTTCAGGGGCGATTTCGATAAAGCGGATCGGGCTGCTTTGACGGTCGAGCCGCAAAAAATCGGCGGCCATACTGCGCTTGTAACCCAAACCCGCACCGCGCAAGATATTCATTTCGTGTCCTTTATTATAGTATTGGAAAAAACCGGCTGTTTACACCTTTACAATGGCAAAGAGCTTTGCTTTTCCACTGAAATAACCGTTTCTTGATTTTTGCCTATGCTCGAAACCATAGCTCGCTGTGCTTTCCGGCGTTATCGGCAACCTTTAAAAATTTCCCAAAAGGTTTTTGATGCAGAAACAAGAAAAGCAACAATGCCGGAATTTTCTATATATCGTGCTGTTTCAAGCATACCGTTCGAAGAGGCCGTCTGAACGCCATAACGGCAAAATCCCGCATTCAGACGGCCAAACTCGCTTATTTACTGCCGCATTTGCCTTCGCCGCACTTACCCTCGGCAGCTTTGGCAGGTTTCTTTTTCGCCGAAGCGCCGCACTTGCCCTCACCGCACTTGCCTTCGCCCGCTTTGGAAGCCTTCTTGCCGGCCGCACCGCACTTGCCCTCGCCACACGCGCCTTCCTGCGCTTTTTTGGTAACGGTTTTCACAGTTTTGGCAGCGGGCTGTTTGGTTTCAGCCATTGCCTGCCCGCCCAACAAAGCCAGCGAACCGGCCAATGCAATCAGAGAAGAAGTTTTTTTCATGATGTTTCCTTTTTAAAAAGTATTGAAAAACAGAGAGTACAGTGATAAAGCCGTCTGAAAGCCCGTGTAGTTCTTTCAAACAGGCATCACATCATTTACTGCCGCATTTACCTTCGGCAGACTTACCGCTGTGCGATGCTGCGCCGCATTTGCCTTCGGCAGCCTTGCCATTGTGCGATGTTGCGCCGCATTTACCTTCGGCAGACTTACCGCTGTGCGATGCTGCGCCGCATTTGCCTTCGGCAGCCTTGCCATTGTGCGATGTTGCGCCGCATTTACCTTCGGCAGCTTTGCCGCTTGCGCCGCATTTTCCCTCGCCCACTTTATGCTGCTCAGAGGCTGCAATCGGAGCAGAGGGGGCAGAACCGGCCTGACAACCCGCCAGTGCCAGCGCACCGGCCAATGCGGCCAAAGCAGTAGAAGTTGTGGTTTTCATCTTTATTATTCCTTTCAAATAAATTAAGAGGGACAAACTTTTCTTGTGTGAAAAAACCTATTTGGGCTTTTCAGACGGCCTTGCCCGGCCGGCCGAACAGCAGATGGTCAAGCGAAAAACGACCCATGCCCTGAAGCAGCAGCGGCAGCAGCACCACCAGATAAATCAGCGCCATTTTGTAGCCGTTGTCACATACATTATAACCATTGCCGCCGTGCACCGCCGCCCACGCTACTGTCGTCAGCACCATCAGCATCAATGCACCGGCGCGTCCGAACAAGCCCGACAACAGCAACAGCGGCGCGACCAGCTCGATACCCGTTGCCGCAGCCCAGTTGAAGCCGGCAGGAAACAAGCTGAACGGAAACGGAAATGCGCCTTGAATATCGGCAAACCAGTTTTGACCGTTCCATTTTTCGATACCTGCTTCCCAAAATTCATAAGCGGCAAACAGGCGCAAACCCAAAAGCGCAATATCTTTGCCCCAAGTGTTGGAAAAACGGCTCAAACAAGCGGTGCGGTTCATAATAATTCCTAACAAATGTTTATGCCTGAATAGACGGCATATACGGCAGTTTCTTACACTTCATTACAGATTTTTTAAGCTTTATTTTTAAATAATTGAAAATTATAATTTATTTTTTAAAATAACATGAGCAGAATGCCGGGTAAGGAAAACAGCAGCAATGTTGAAAATGCCCTTTGATTAAAGAATACCATAACGGGGAAAGTATAAAAACAGCCTTTCAGACGGCCCAAACATTTTTTGCCGAAAAAGGTTATTATATGATATACCCGCCACAAAATAAGGAAAACAAGATGGATTTTTTCAACACCCGCAGCATAACGTTTGATAATCCCATAGAAATGCTCTATGCCTGCCACAGCAAAGTGCGCCGTTTTTGCAGCCAAGTGCAGATGCTGCCCGGCTACATCGCCGCCAACGGGCGAAATGATGCGGCATTGCAGGCGGTGAAACAGATCAGCCAATATTTCAACACCGCCGCTCCGCTGCACCACCAAGATGAAGAAGAAGAAGATTTGTTCCCCCTGCTGCTGTATCACTTTCCCCACACGCGCAGCAATATCGAAGAACTGCAACGCCAGCACGAAAGCCTGCACGTCGGCTGGGCAGCGGTAGAACACGAATTTGCCGGCCTGCTGACCGACCCCGCCTACCGCCTGCAAACCGATGTACTCCAACGCTTCAGCACAGGCTACGATGCCCATCTGGCACTGGAAGAACCTTTGTTTGAAACCGGCAGAAACCTGCCTGCGCAAGCGTTGGTCGAAGCAGGAAGAAAGATGGCCGAACGTAGAAAAACTTAGGAATTGATGCCTTGTTGAAAACCATCGGAAAACCTTTTCAAACAGTCTCAACAGATTTTTTCAGCGGCCTCATTACCTACACCGAAGTATGGCGCAAGTGTTTGATAGTAAAGAAACTTCATTTTCGGCAAGACGACAAACTGTAGAGTACAGCAAAGCGCAACAATACCGCAATGAAATGTTAAGGTCGCACGCGTTTTGTCATGATTTAACATTTTTTGTCATAGCAACTAATCACCTGTATAGATAACAAGCCAGCACAAATTTATTTAAAAATTTAATCAATATATTAGGGGCTGAAGTAGATTAGCCCTAAACACCACACCAAAGCCGCAAAGTTTTTAACTGCTGCTTTGGTGTCCCGAAGTTAAAACGAAACTCACATTCTTTCAAGAACAGAGGAAAAGATTTTCGGTCGATTCCGTTGTATTTGCGCAAGACACGTTTCGCCTGATTCCAAAAATTCTCAATGCCGTTGATATGGTTGTGTCGGTCGGCAAAC
>NZ_JADGLG010000087.1:0-5552 GCF_015235335.1 Neisseria sp. 19428wB4_WF04 | reverse complement strand
TGGACCGCCTGACTTATTGCTGCGATATTTTTGAGACGGGCAATGATTCTTACCGGATGAAACACCGCTCATAGGGTGGCTCAATTTTAGACCACAACTGTGGCTCAGTTTTGGAATGGAATTGACACTTAATGCCGTAGGCGGCAGCGTAATACGGTGCGGGGTCGGCGTTTTTATATTGATTTATGATGGGTCGGATTTGTGTGGCATATTCGTTTAAAAAATGGCCTGACCCACAGGCGTAATCAATCATTTTCGGCACGCTTTCGCCGTTTTTAATCAGATTTTCCAAAGGTAAAGACGACACGAGAAAACGTACAATCGGCATGGGCGTGAAAAACTGTCCTTCGCTTTGTTTTACGCCTTGATCAAGAAAGCCTTCGAATAAGTCGCCTAAAAACTGGTTTTGCCCGCTGCCGTCGGTTTTAAGTTTGATGTCCTGCAGCATCTGCACGACTTCTTTCAGAATTGCGCCGTTTTTGAAAAACAGCGGGCGGTTGTGTACATCGAGAAAGGCAAAGTCGTTGTTGGTGTAATATTTGATTTCTTTGAATTTTTCTAAAATGGTGCGCTTGGTTTCGTCTTTTTTGTTTTTGAATAGGGCAAAAGCGTCTTCGATTTCGTTGTTGGTAACGTGGGTGATTTCTTCGCCCAAAAATTCATCCATGCCTTTTTTATATAACTCTTGCAGACGGTCTTGCAGGTCAAAATAGTTGTCTTGTGCCGCGCCTTTCCAATAGACTTTTAAATTATTCGGGTTTTCGCTTTCGTCTTTGATTTTTGCCAAAAAGATATTGACCAGCTTGTCGAATGCGTTTTCGCGACCCGATACGTTGTGCTGGCGCATAAATAGTGGCGAAGCGGTGGTATTTTTTCTGGATGGCGAGACTATCCACTTCTTTTAAATCGGTGGTGGCAAACGGACGTGTGCCAATGTGGAACGGAGCGGATTCAAACAGATTGTTTTCGGTGGAGTCAAGCTGGTAGGTTTGCTGCCATACTTGAAAAAAATCGGCTTTGCTGCCGCTTTCTTCGCGCACGCTTTTGTAACTTTTCAACCTATTGTCGCTTTCCAGATATTTTTCGTTGTCTTTCATGGAAACAAGACGGTAGCTCTGTTCTACGCCGCCGTTTGCCCAATCGGCGGCGTACAGGCACAGGTATTGCGCTTTGCGGTAACTGTTGAAATAGTTGAAAAGCTGGCCGCCGTCTTTCTGCATGCGCTTCCATGCCTTGTCAAATTCGCTGTCTTTGGCATCGGTAGTTTTGCACTCGATAAGCAGATATTCTTCCCCGTCATTGTTTTTAATCAGAATGTCGCAGTAAAAACTCGTGTCTTCGCGCCCGCCGACTGTTTTGGGCTCAAGAGTAATGTGTTCGGGCTTGTAGCCTGTTTGCAAAAGATTATGCACGCACTCGAATACGACAAAGTTTTCGTTGTGGCTGAAATTTTTGCTGGTCTCGCGCTCGGCGGTAATGCCTGCGGGATAAATAAGTTTTTGATTGGCAAAATCGGCTTTGAGTTCATGGCCGTTTATGATTTTGGAAAACATCTTTCCGTGTTGCTGAAAGTCCAGCAGTTTTAATAAATCTGTAAGATTCTCTCGTGTAATCATGATACTTGAATCTCAAATTAGGGTTTCGACAAATGGATTACCGCTTCAACTTCGCAAACGCATCGGCCATGGCCGAGTTGGCGGGTATTTTTTCCTGCCGTTGCGCTTTGCCTTTTGTGCCGCCGGTGCGTTGCGGTTTGTTTTCAGACGGCCCGGCGTTTTTTGCCGTGCCGCTGCCTGGTTCGTCATTCAAGCGCATGGTTAAGGCGATGCGTTTGCGCTGGGCATCGATTTCCAGCACTTTCACCTTCACCACATCGCCGGCTTTGACGATTTCGCGCGGGTCTTGCACGAATTTATCGGCCAGCGCGGAGATGTGTACCAGGCCGTCTTGGTGTACGCCGATGTCCACGAATGCGCCGAAGTTGGCAACGTTGCTCACCACGCCTTCCAATATCATGCCGGGTTTTAAATCGCTGATTTCGTTGATGCCTTCGGCAAATGCGGCCGTCTGAAACTTGCCGCGCGGGTCGCGGCCGGGTTTTTCGAGTTCGGCAAGAATGTCCATAACGGTGGGCAGGCCGAATTGTTCGGTGGTGTAGGCGGCGGGTTTGATTTGTTTGATTTTTTCGCGGTTGCCGATAAGGTCGGCGGCGCTGATGTCGAGGTCGGCGAGCATTTTGGCGACCACGGGGTAGGCTTCGGGGTGGACGGCGCTGGCATCAAGCGCTTCTTGGCCGCCGTTGATGCGCAGAAAGCCGGCGGCCTGCTCGAAGGTTTTTTCGCCGAGACGCGGCACGTTCAGAAGCGCTTTGCGGCTTGCAAACGCGCCGTTTTCATCGCGGTAGGCAACGATGTTTTGCGCCAGTGTTTGGTTGAGGCCGGAGATGCGGGCGAGCAGCGGCGCGGAGGCGGTGTTTACGTCCACGCCGACTGCGTTTACGCAGTCTTCCACCACGGCATCGAGCGATTTGGCAAGCTGCGCTTGATTGACATCGTGCTGGTATTGGCCGACTCCGATGGATTTGGGGTCGATTTTCACCAATTCGGCCAGCGGGTCTTGCAGGCGGCGGGCGATGGATACCGCGCCGCGCAGAGAAACGTCCAAATCGGGAAACTCGCGTGCCGCCAGTTCTGAAGCGGAATAAACAGACGCGCCGGCTTCGGAAACGATGATTTTGTGCAGCCCCGCTTCGGGCAGCGCGCGCACGAGTTCGGCGGCGATTTTGTCGGTTTCGCGGCTTGCGGTGCCGTTGCCGATGGCAATCAGTTTCACGCCGTGTTGTTTGATCAGGCGGGCGAGCGTGGCCAGCATGTTGTTCTCTTGGTGGAGATAAACGATGGCGGTGTCCAGCAGTTTGCCGGTGTCGCCCACCACCGCGCATTTCACGCCGTTGCGGTAGCCGGGGTCGAGGCCGAGCGTGGGCAGGCGGCCGGCGGGCGCGGCCAGCAGCAGGTCTTTGAGGTTGCGGGCAAACACGGTGATGGCATCGGTATCGGCATTGTCTTTCAGACGGCCTAAGGCTTCGATTTCGAGCGAAAGAAAGATTTTCGCCCGCCAGGCAAGGCGCACGGTGTCGCGCAGCCATTTGTCGGCGGGGTGGTTGCGGTCTTCGATATTGAAGTGTTTGCAGATGATTTTTTCGTAGTCGCTGGGTTCGGTTATCGGGGTGTCGTCGGGGCGGTATTTCAGGGACGCTTGCAGAATGCCTTCGTTGCGGCCGCGCAAAACCGCCAGCGCGCGGTGGCCGGGCATGGTGCGCACGGCTTCGCGGTGGTCGAAATAGTCGGCAAATTTTTGGCCTTCCTGTTCTTTTCCTTCCACCACCTGCGCGTGAATCTCGGCCTCGCGCCACAGTTTTTCGCGCAGGGTGCCGATGAGCGCGGCATCTTCGGCGAATTGTTCCATCAAAATGGCGCGCGCGCCCTCCAGCGCGGCTTTGCTGTCGGGAACCTGCCCGCTGAGATAGGCTTGCGCGGCGGTTTCGGGGTCTTGGTCTGGGTTTGCCAGCAGCAAATCGGCCAGCGGTTGCAGGCCGTTTTCGCGGGCAATCTGCGCTTTGGTGCGGCGTTTGGGCTTGTAGGGCAGGTATAAATCTTCAAGCGCGGTTTTGTTGTCGGCCGCTTCGATTTGCGCTTTGAGGCCGTCTGAAAGTTTGCCTTGCTCCGCTATGCTTTTTAATACGGTTTGTTTGCGTTCTTCAAGCTCGCGCAGATAAGTGAGGCGTTCTTCGAGGGTGCGCAGCCGGGTATCGTCCAGCCCGCCGGTGGCTTCTTTGCGGTAGCGGGCGATAAAGGGCACGGTGGCGCCTTCGTCTAAAAGGGCAACGGCGGCGGTGATTTGAGCGGCGGTGGCGGAGAGTTCGGCAGCGAGGGTTTGGGTGATGTTCATGGTTGTTTTCGGGAAAGGTAAAAAAGGGGAAAGGATAGCGGTTTTAATGATGGTTGGCAAAGATGCCGCCAATCCGTCCGCTTTAAAATCATGGCCGCGCCGGCCTGTTTCGCTGTGTCTGTTTTGCTATGTCAAATCCGCTTGATTTCTGTTGCGGCGTTGCTGCATCTCCGCTCGAGAGAATGGTTTTGCAAAACCCGGGCGGCAACAGAATCGGGTTTCATATTGTCTGCGGGCTGCTGCTTTTTACCGCAAATTAAGCGGATTCACCATGCTGGGGCGGTTTCGGTGAGCCGTCCAGGCAATAAAGGCCGTCTGAAAGGTTTCAGACGGCCGGTTTGGATGCGGATACGTTACGGCTGTTTGATGCGGGGCAGCACTTTCACACTCAGGGGCAGATGGTCGGAGAGCCGCTGCCACTGTCTGCTGCAGTGGATTTTTGCGCCGACCACTTCGAGATTGCGGGTATAGATGCGGTCGAGGCTTAAAACGGGCAGGCGTGAGGGAAAGGTTTTGGGGCGTTTGCCGTTTTCATCTACAAACACCTCCTGCAAATTCAGTGCATTGCCAAGCAAAATGGTGGATTTGTAACGCCAATCGTTGAAGTCGCCGGCGATAATCAGCGGGCTTTGGGGATCGACTTGGCGGGTGATGTAATCAAAAATCGCCCGATATTGCTTTAAGCGGTCAGGCTCGCGCAGGTTGAGGTGGGCACACAGGCACACCAGCGGTACATTCCAGTTTTCCGGCCAGATTTCGCAATGCAACACACCGCGCTGCTCGAGTTTATTGACGCTGATATTGAGATTGTGGCGGGTGTTGATGGGCATATGGCTGAGAATGGCGTTGCCGTGGTGGCGCTCGGGGAAGGCGGCGGTTTTGCCGTAGCTGCTGTGAAAAGAGAGGCGCTCGCTGATAATGTCGTAATGCGGCAGGTGGGGAAAATCGGGCAGTTTGGCACGGCGCCCCCGGTGTTCGCCCTGTACTTCCTGCAAAAACAAAATATCGGAATGGAGGCTTTGCAGAGCCTCGGCCATGCTGCCGACCTGAACTTTGCGGTTGAGCGCCGACATGCCTTTGTGCATATTGTAGGAAGTGACGGTAACGGGAGCGGGGGGCATAATGTGTGTTCCGTTGTTGTTGTTTTGCCTGATAATTGAATTATATCGTAAAATGCAAAATAGACCAGTAACGTTCCGCTGCGGTTTATTAACAGGGCAGTTCGTCAGGCTACTCAAGCGAAACGGAAACAGTTTATCTCTCACTCCATTGATCTCTCTTCAGAAAAATAGTAGAAAATAGTAGATTAGAAAAATAAGTAGCACCATTAATTCCATAACAATAGATAATGCTAAATCTAAATGTGTTCATATCTAAATTAAATATGTGGCTTACGAAGCAAAATCAGCAAAAATGATGTTAAGCTTCTGATATACCTATTAAAAACAAATACCAAAAGTTCAGTAAAATTACCGAATCAAAATTCCGTCAAATCCTGCGCCTTTTCACACTTGATTTGACCGCTTCCGATACCGCCAGACTCACCGGCATCAGTACCCAAAGTGCCAATATCTGTTTCTCAAACTGCGTTGCCGTATGGCTGC
>NZ_JADGLG010000086.1:0-5701 GCF_015235335.1 Neisseria sp. 19428wB4_WF04 | reverse complement strand
CATCAACTTCTACTTCACCATCAAGCATTTCCAGATGCGGGCTGTTGTGATAGATAAGTAAGCGCAAACGGTGGAAGTAATAGGCAGCGGTATTTTTATTGACGCTAACTAATTGCGCCGCTGTGCGGGCGGTAACACCTGCAACAAATAGTTCAATCAGTTTGTTTTGCTTGTACTGACTTAAACGACTTTTTCTCATAGGGATTATTCTAACCTGAAGTTAAATCTCCCTAGTTATCTAGTACAACCCCTTATTTTATTATAGCCAGTCTGCTGGAAAACTATGGCGGTGTTGCGCTCTCTGTATTACCGGCATTGTTTGCGCTAGGCTACCTGGTGCTTAACTTATTGGGCTGATTGGTTATGGCGTTTGTTATTTCGGTGTCCGGATTGCGGTGGTTGTTTGAGGGTGTTTTTGGAGAAACACGCGGGCATTTTCCAAACTGCCTAGGTTTTTTACATCGGTATAGCCCATTGCAAGTAGTGTTTGGCGCGCATGTTCGGCGCGGTTGCCGCTGCGGCAATAGAGATAAACCGTTTCTGTTTTATCGGGCACAACGGTGGAAATACTGTTTTTTACTGTGTCTACAGGCATCAGGACGGCGTTTGGGATATGGGATTGGGCGTGTTCATCTGGTGTGCGCACATCAATCAATACATCGGCAGAAGCTGCCTGATACATTGCGGCACCTAAAATAAATGAAAGTAATTTGGCGTTCATTGGTTTACCTTTTTTGCTTGGGGTAAATGTTTAGTTTGTTCCGCGCGCGCGGTTTTCGTGGAACTGTGCCTGCCAGTCGGCAAACTTGCCTTGTTCGATGGCTTCGCGCATTTCGGCCATGATCACTTGATAAAAATGCAGATTGTGTATGGTGTTTAACTGTGCGCCGAGAATTTCGCCGGCTTTGTGCAAATGATAGAGATAGGCGCGGCTGAAGTTGCGGCAGGTGTAGCAGGTGCAGCTTTTATCGAGCGGGCGGGTGTCTTGGCGGTGTTTGGCGTTTTTGATTTTGATGTCGCCGAAGCGGGTAAACAGCCAGCCGTTGCGGGCGTTGCGGGTGGGCATCACGCAGTCGAACATATCCACGCCGTGCGCCACGCCGTATACCAGGTCTTCGGGTGTGCCCACGCCCATCAGATAATGCGGTTTGTGCGCGGGCAGCATCGGGCCTATGGCACGCAATATGTGGTACATTTCGGGTTTGGGTTCGCCCACTGATAAGCCGCCGATAGCCAGCCCGGGAAAGTCAAACTGCTCCAGCCCGCGTAGTGATTGTTCGCGCAGCTCTTCATACATCGCGCCCTGCACGATGCCGAACAGGGCATTGGGGTTATTCAAATCTTCAAAGGCTTTTTTACTGCGTTCCGCCCAGCGCAGGCTCATTTGCAGTGATTTTTCTGCCTGGGCACGGGTGGCTTCGCCGGGGGTACATTCATCGAGCTGCATTACGATGTCGGAATTGAGAGTGGTTTGGATTTTCATCGAGATTTCGGGCGACAAAAACAGTTTGTCGCCGTTAATCGGGCTTTTGAAGGTGCAGCCTTCTTCGGTGAGTTTGCGCATATCGGCGAGCGAAAATACCTGAAATCCGCCCGAGTCGGTGAGAATCGGTTTGCTCCAGCCGATAAAGCGGTGCAGACCGCCGAATTGTTCGATAACTTCCAGCCCGGGGCGCAGCCATAAATGATAGGTGTTGCCGAGAATAATCTGCGCTTTGATATCGTGCAGATTGCCGGGCGACATGGCTTTTACCGAGCCATAGGTGCCGACCGGCATAAACACGGGAGTTTCGATGCTGCCGTGGTTGAGTTCGAGCGTGCCGCGGCGGGCGTGTCCATCGGTTTTGTGCAGGGTGAATTTAAGCATGGCAAAGCAGAAAATATCATCAGGCTGCGATTATACAGGCTATTGCTGCAGGCCGACAGGCCGTCTGAAGCTATTTCAGACGGCTGTTTCTTATATAATGGCATGGTTCGTTTATCCCGATTACGGAGCGGTTTATGCAAACTTGGCAAGAAGCCCTTGGCGCAGAGAAGCAGCAGCCTTATTTCCAACATATTCTGAATACCGTTAAAGCCGAGCGCATAAGCGGGCAGACGGTGTATCCGCCTGCGGCAGATGTGTTTAACGCGTTTAAAGCCACTGAGTTTGGCCGGGTGAAAGTGGTGGTTTTGGGGCAGGACCCTTACCACGGCGCAGGGCAGGCGCACGGGCTGGCGTTTTCGGTGCGCCCCGAAGTGGATATTCCGCCGTCGCTGGCGAATATTTATAAAGAGCTGGCCGGCGACATCGAAGGTTTTCTCATTCCCAACCACGGTTGTCTGCAACATTGGGCGCAGCAGGGCGTGCTGCTGCTCAACACCGTGCTCACCGTGCGCGCGCATCAGGCGCATTCCCACGCCGCGCTGGGTTGGGAGCAGTTTACTGACCGTGTGATTGAACAATTAAACGAACACCGCCGCAACGTGGTGTTTATGCTGTGGGGCAGCCATGCGCAGAAAAAAGGCGCGTTTATCGACCGCAGCCGCCATCTGGTGTTAAGCGCGCCGCACCCCTCGCCGCTATCGGCCTATCGGGGTTTTTTCGGCTGCCGCCATTTTTCTCAGGCTAACGCTTACTTGCAGCGGCACGGCTTGGACGGGATAGACTGGCAGGTGTAGTGAATCTGTTTTTGCCTCCGCCGGGCTTGGCATTTGCGGGCGGGCTTGGGTAAAAGAAAGCGGCTAGGCAGGCTGAAAGTGCAGCAGAACCGGTTCCGTATCAGTTTTAACCGTTGGTATTCCAGGCCGTCTGAAAAAGGTAAATCAAGTTGGTTTTTTAAAGGTAAAAAATGATTCAAAATGCAGACCATATTAAATATGGCTGACAACTCTGGTGCGCGCCGCGTGATGTGCATCAAAGTGTCGGGAGGGCTGGGCATCGCTATGCTTCGATTGGCGGCATTGTTAAAGTTGCAGTGAAGGTGCAGCCCCGCATGGCCGTATTGTTGGCGGTTTGCTGCTTGATATCGGTAAATTGTAAGTTTGCTACAGGCACCACATCTAGGCCGTCTGAAACGCAGAACGGTTTTTCAGACGGCCTGCACCTATCGCGTGTATGATTGCCGCCATTCAAAAAAGGACATTTATGAAAATCTTATTTATCGCCGACCCGTTGGCAACGTTCAAAACCTATAAAGACACCACCTACGCCATGATGCGCGAAATGGCCGCGCGCGGCTGGGCGCTGTTCCACACCCTGAGCAGCGGGCTTTCGGTGCAGAACGGCATGGTGGCCGCGCAGGCTGCACCGTTTGAATTTGTTGGTGCCGAAAACGATAACGGCCACGAATGGTTCAGGGCAGGAAAACAAATTCAGACGGCCTTGAAAGATTTCGATGCCGTGATTATGCGCACCGACCCGCCTTTCGATATGCAGTATCTCTACGCCACCCAACTGCTTACGCTGGCCGAAGGGCAGGGCGCGAAAGTGTTCAACAGCGGGCAGGCCATGCGCGATTTCAACGAAAAACTGGCGATTCTGAATTTCAGCCGCTTCACCGCGCCTACGCTGGTGAGCACCTGCGCCACCGATGTGCGCGCCTTTTTACAGGAACACGGCGACATCATCGTGAAACCGCTGGACGGCATGGGCGGCATGGGCATCTTCCGCCTCACCGGAGCCGACCCCAACACCGGCAGCATACTTGAAACCCTGATGCAGCTCGACACCCGCACCATCATGGCGCAGCGTTATCTGCCCGAAATCGTGCACGGCGACAAACGCGTGTTGGTGATCGGCGGCGAAGTGGTACCGTTTGCGCTGGCACGTATCCCGCAACAGGGCGAAACGCGCGGCAATTTGGCCGCAGGCGGGCGCGGCGTGGCGCAGGAGCTTTCCGCACGCGACCGCGAAATTGCCGAAACCCTGGCGCCCGAATTGAAACGCCGGGGCATTTTGCTGGCGGGTTTGGACGTGATTGGCGACTGCCTCACCGAAGTCAACGTAACCAGCCCCACCGGTTTTCAAGAAATCATGAAACAGAAAGGTTTCGATGCGGCCGCCATGTTTGCCGACACCGTTGCGGCTTGGGCAAAACCGTGAGGCCGTCTGAAAGGATAACGCCATGACCGGGCAAAACTATGCAGAAAAAATGAAAGGCAAACGCGGCATCGCACGCATCATCCGTACCGCAGGCTATTCGCTGGACGGCCTGCGCTCGGTCTACCGCCACGAAAGCGCGTTCCGCCAATTGCTGTGGCTGAACACCATATTGGTTATATCGGCGTTTGTTTTCGATTTCAGCGCCGTTACCCGCATGGTGCTGGTTGCCGCATCGTTTTTATCGCTGATAGTCGAATTGTTTAACACCGCCGTTGAAGCCGCCGCAGACCACGCCTCCGCAGCACGGCACGAGCCGGCCGAGCGCGCCAAAGACGCCGCCGCCGCGCAGATGCTGGCATTGGCGCTGCTGGCACTACTGTGGCTGATGTCGCTCTGGCGGGAATACGGCTTTAATCTTTTCTAAATTTCTCAGGCAGGTTTGAGACAGGTCATATTTTCAGGCGGCCATTGCTGCTATAAAGGCTGCTCAAACCTGATTTTTCCACCCCGACAAAGGAGTTTGAAATGAAGAAAATACCGGCAATATTGCTGGCCGCCGCACTCAGCCAAACAGCGTGGGCAGCAGACATCACCGTAGAGCAACCCTGGGCGCGCGCTACCGTGGAAGGCATGACGATGGGCGGCGCCTTCATGAACATCACCAACAACACCGGCAAAAACGATTTTCTTACCGGCGGCAGCAGTGCAGTAGCCGACAAAGTGGAGGTACACACGCATGTGAACGACAACGGCGTGATGCGTATGCGCGAAGTGGCGGGCGGCATCCCCTTGAAAGCCGGCCAAACCACCGAACTGAAGCCCGGCAGCTACCACATCATGTTTATGGGTTTGAAAAAGCAGCTGAAACCGGGCGATAAAGTGGAGGTTACTTTGAAATTCAAACGCGCCAAAGCGCAAACCGTTACCATGGAAGTACAAAACATACCGAAAACCAACGGCAATGCCGACAGCCACGGTATGAAACACACGCATTAAACCGAGATGTTTACAGCTTTTCTGCTTGAAACTTGGAACTACAGGCCGTCTGAATATTTCAGATGGCATGTAGTATCTAAAATTTAGTTGGTTACATTTTTAATTTTTGCTTGAGAACCTATTTTGGGATTTTTTAGAAGGAGTTGTACTAGATTAACCCTAAGTCCTATATCAATTCCGCAGGGCCTTAAGATGCTGGAATGGTGTACCGAAGTTAAACCCGAAATTTGCATTTTTTCTAAAATAAAGGGGAGGATTTTCGATCGATTCCATTGTATTTATGTAAGACACGTTTTGTCTGATTCCAAAAATTCCCAATGCTGTTATTAATATGTTTTTGTTGGTCGGCAAACTGCCGTGATTTATCCGGTGATGGGGGGCTGCCAAAACTCTATGCATCGTAACTGTTCAAACTATCCATATAAACTACACTGTCAGGCATAATTTCCTCACAATAACAGGAAACAAGCTTTCTTTGCAGCGTTATTCACTTGTGTCAATTCCATTCCAAAACTGAGCCACAGTTGTGGTCTAAAATTGAGCCACCCTATGAGCGGTGTTTCATCCGGTAAGAATCATTGCCCGTCTCAAAAATATCGCAGCAATAAGTCAGGCGGTCCA
>NZ_JADGLG010000085.1:0-5750 GCF_015235335.1 Neisseria sp. 19428wB4_WF04 | reverse complement strand
GTATTGGGCTGAATACCTAAGATATCGGCAGCAGAACGTGCGGTTACTTCCAATACAAAATATTCAAGCAGTTTTCTTTGCAGACTCTTCTTTAACTTACAGTGGGTTATCTTCATTTTGGCAGCCTATCATGACTGCTAATCTACGTCAGCCCCAAAAGAAAAAGCGGCTCGAAATAGATTGCCGATCAATGGACTATATTTAGATCAATGGACTATATTTATATTTATCAAATAAAAACAGGGTATTGCGATATCGCATTCCGAAAAAGCCGAAATCGGATGACGAAACCCCGCCGTCTGCCCCGATGGCCTTCTGGCTCCGACCGTTGGGAAGAGACGGGCACAGACCGCAGCCTGCCGGCTTTGGCCAAACCTTGCTCATTCCGAAACATCGGATTTTACGCCGGCATTACCGCCGGCCCGTTCTAACCTGCCATGATCCTGCCGATAATTTCTGCCGCACTGCCGGTTTCCGCCAGCGGCGCATTCTGCCCTGCCCACAATGAAGAGAATTCATCAGAACCTTGCGCTTCGGCCGCCGCTTTCAACGGGGCTGCCGCCACTTGCGCCAGCGGAAAAGGCGGTGCAGCGGGATTAACGAAGCCGGCCTCGCGGATAAATCGATTAACGATACCGCGTGCGAAACCGCCGCTGAACAGATTGGTCAAGGCGGTGTGTTCCGCGCGGCTGCTTTGCAGGGCGGCGCGGTGCAGAGGCGGAGTGTCGGCCTCGTCTGCCAGCATCAGCGCGGTGCTGATCTGTATGCCTGCCGCACCCAAATCGCAGGCGGCACGGGCTGTTGCAGCATTGCAGATACCGCCGGCTGCCACCACCGGCACCTTTACCGCCGCGCAAACTTGCGGCAGCAGGCTGAATGTGCCTGATTGGGTGGTTAAATCCCGGCTGAGAAACATACCGCGGTGGCCGCCCGCTTCCAAACCTTGTGCGATAACAATATCGGCACCATCGGCTTCGAGCCGGCGGGCTTCTTCCACCGTGGTGGCACTCGACATCACCACCGCACCACTGCTTTTCACCTTATCCAACAGCACCCGGTCGGGCAATCCGAAATGAAAGCTGACCACGCGCGGGCGGTAGCGCAACACGATTTCCGCCTGCTCTTCGCCAAACGGCTGCCTGCCGCCGCCTGCGGCAATGTCTGCCCCGCTCAAGCCGAATTCGCGGTAAAACGGCTGCAGCGCCTGCAACCACGCCGCCTGTTGCGCGGCATCGGGCTGCGGCTGTTTATGGGCGAAAAAATTGATGTTGAGCGGTTGGCTGGTCTGCCGCCGCACGGCCTCGATTTCGGCACAAAGCCGCTCGGCAGGCAGCATGGCGGCAGGCAGCGAACCCAACGCACCGGCCCGACAGGCGGCAACGGCCAGCCTGCTGCCCTGTACGCCCGCCATCGGCGCCTGAATCAGCGGCAGGCGGGTTCGGATAAGCTGAAGCAAACGCTTGGTATCAGAATTCATTGTTTATTCTCCTTTGATTCTGGTAATTGGTGATGTTGGATACACAATAAAATTGTCGGTATAAAATTTCAGGCCGTCTGAAAAGATTCAAACGGGCTATTTAGCATTAAGCTAAATGATGGCGGAAAATATGCTTTAAATATAAAAAAACCAAGTTATCACAACCACTTATGGCAAACTGAAATCAGAATAAAAATGATGGAAAACCATAGAAAATGATTTATCAATTTAAGACAAAATCATTTCTAATTTAATGAATACATAATAATTAAAAAATAAAGCACTTTTTTACAAAAAAAACTAAAAATTAAAAAACTTTATATGTTTTAAATAACCAAAATATTAATCAAGATAATGTGCTGACAGTTAATGATTACAGAACTTATCTTAATTAACAATTTATTAGTTAAACATAAGTATTATGAAAGAAATTATCATGACTGAATTGAATAAAATTTTTGGCGGTGCTTGGGCTTTAAACGGCGGTGGCGGTGGTAATCCGGGGCAATCAATCGGTGGCAATATCGGTATTTCTTATACTCCTGATGCAGGAGGCTTAGGCTTTTCCTGTAGTCATAATTTTGCCCATATAAACGGGATTGGAACATTCCATCAACCAGCATCTGCAATGCTTACTTTCACTAAAAAGTGGTAATGATGCAAAAGCTTTTGATGCTTGCCTGCGTCTACTGTTTAGCAGCTTGCAGCTCTGTTGCTACAGACAGCACACCAATCACCCCTTATTCAGGAAAGCCTCAACCGGATCCTAACTGCGATGGCTATGCAGGCGGTAACGGTTCTGGGGTAGGATGTTCAAGACCTTGGCATCCGAGAGATCAGCAGGGCCGGAAAATTCCAATGTAATCATTAACCAATAATGATTGATAACCATATGCCGTTCGGAAAGCTATTTATAAAAAATAGGCTTCCAAACGGCATCCTTGTTTTATTACTTGATAACCAAACAGTTTCCGGCCTAACAAAGTGTTTCTGCCGATGATAGTTTTCAAAACACCTACCGTTCAAACGACCTCTTTTTTCAACAGCCTTAACGCATTTGCCACCACCACCAGCGAGCTTAAGCTCATGCCCAGCGCGGCCACCCACGGGGTAACGTAACCGCACACAGCCAACGGCACCACAATCAGATTGTAAACGCTGGCCCAAATCAGGTTTTGGCGGATCACCGCACGGGTGCGCTGCGCCTGCCTGATGGTTTGCGGCAACACGCGCATATCTTCGTTGAGCAGTATCACATCGGCACCTTCGCGGGCAACATCGGCACCGCCCGCCACCGCCACGGAAACATCCGCCTGCGCCAACACGGGGGCATCGTTGATGCCGTCGCCCACCATCAGCACTTTGCGCCGATGCCGCTGCAGGGTTTCCACATAGGCCAGTTTGTCTTCGGGCGAAGCCTCTGCACGGTAGCTGTCCAAACCCAGCCGGCGGGCGAGATTTTCTACGGCGGCCAGGCGGTCGCCGCTGAGCAGGTGCAGCTTCATGCCCTGCGCTTTCAGCCTGCCCAGCATATCGGCAATGCCGGCTTTGGTTTCGTCTGCCAGCAAAAAGGCCGTCTGAAAGCCTTGTTGGTTGCCGAGATAAACCAAGCTGCCGCTGTGTTCGATTCTGCCTGCCTCGGGCAGTTTGCCGGATATGCCCGCCACAAAATCTGCTTTGCCCAACGCCCAGATTTGTGTTTCGCCGTTTACAGTGAGCCGTGCACTCACACCGCTGCCAACATAGTTTGCGCGCTGTTCGGCGCAGATTTCGGTGTATCCTTCCGCCCCCAGGCTGCCGGCATGATTCAGAATGGCTTTGGCCACGGGGTGTTCCGATTGGGCTTCGAGCACCCCGGCAACGGCGGCGGCCAGGCACTCGTTCAGACGGCCCAACGGGCGCACTTCAACAACCGACAATGCTCCCCGTGTTAAGGTGCCGGTTTTATCGAACACCACATCGTCAATCTGAGCCAGCGTTTCCAAACTGCCGCGCCCGCTGACTAAGATGCCGTCTGAAGCCAAAACACCGGTGGAAGCGGCCAGCGCGGTGGGGGTGGCCAGCGAAAGCGCGCACGGGCAGGTAATCACCAGCAGCGACACGGTAATCCACAATGCCTGCAAAGGGCCGGCGTATATCGTCCAACCCACGAATACCGGCACGGCCATCAGCAGCAGGCTGAATACAAACGATGAAGCGTATTTTTCAGCCATTTCCGCCAAACGCGGCTTTTGCGCCAAAGCCCGGTCGAGCAGCTTCACGATATGCGCCAGCCGCGTGCCGCCGCCCGCCTGTTCGGTGCGGACAACCAGCGGGCCCGATATGTTGAGTGTGCCCGCCGCCACCGCCGAGCCTGCCTGCTTGGGCAAAGGCAGGCTCTCGCCGGTGAGCATGGCTTCGTTTACTTCGCTTTCGCCTGCCAGCACCGTTCCGTCCACCGGAACCACTTCGCCGGGATACACTGCCACCACATCGCCCGGCCGCAACTGTACCACCGCCGCTTCTTCGGCCTTTTCACTGTCGGGATAACCGTTCAGCTTGTGGCAAAACGCAGGCACCAGCTTCACCAGCCGCTCTGCCGCATCTCCTGCCCTGCGCCTTGCAACCTGCTCCATATAACGGCCGCCGAGCAGAAAAAACACAAACATGGCAATCGATTCAAAATACATGCCCTGCCCGGCTCCGCCAAGCAGGCTGTAAACCCCTGCCGCAAACGTCAGTATCAACGCCAACGCCACCGGCGTATCCATGCCGGTGCGGCGGTTTTTGATATCGCGCCACATACCCCGGTAAAACGGTACCGCCGAATAAAACATCGCCGGCAGCACCATCAGAAACGCCCCCCAATGCAGCACATTCAAAAAAACCGGCTCGATTTCATGGCCGTAAAGATATTCGGGCACGGCAAACATCATCGTCTGCATCATCGACAAACCCGCCACCGCCAGCCGTATCAGCGAATGCTTGCGCTCGGCCTGCGCCTGCTCTTCAAATTTACCGGCATCATAAGGGGCCGCACTGTAACCGCTTTTTTGAATGCGCAGCAGAATATCGGAAAGCCGCACACGGCCTTCGTCCCACAACACGCGCACACGGCGGGTGCTGTAATTCAAATCTGCACGCAACACACCGGCCGTACGCAAAAGCTGCTGCTCGATCAGCCACACACAGGCCGCGCAGGTAATCCCCTCCAGCATCAGCAACGCCTCGCGCTCACCACCCGCACCGGCTTCCACAAAACCCGCCTGCACTTCCGGCAGGTCATACAGCTTCAAGCGGTCGAGCATTTCCTGCGGCGGCAACGCTGCTTTTTCAGCATCGGCAGTCCGCTGTTTATAATAATTGCCCAGCCCGGCATCGATAATTCCCCGAGCAACGGCCTGGCAGCCCGCACAGCAGGTATCGCGCGGTTCGTTTTCATAAACCACGGTTAAAAAAATGTTGTCGGGCACATCCAACCCGCAATGGAAACATGTTTTTTTCATGATTCGGAATTGTACGCGCAGCACCCGGCTCGGGCAACGGCGCACCATTTTTCAGACGGCCTGCGGCTCTACGCCGCACCGCACACTTTCCTTTCCGCTCCCTCCATCATAAATCTATCAATTTCCAAACCATTAATTACATAAATTAACAACACAATCTCAGAAAAATATCAATTCAAAGTCATAAAATTTGAAAGTAATATTTTGATATTTCAAAATATCAATCAAAAATAAAAAAGCACAATCCCGCAAACCACCCAAAAAACAAAACTCACAAAACAACACATATTAAAACGTTTCTTTACTCGGAGATAACCATGATTGACCGCCTGATGCCCATTTTTGCCGTTATCGGCGTATTGTTTATGCTCGGCTACACCGGCTTGGCAGCTTGGGCGGTTTACAACAGCCTGTTCCCTTTCAAGAAAAAAACACTCAAACGCACACCACACACAACCGTGTAACAGCAACACGAGCAACACAATACAGCCCCCCCCCTGATCCCCGCATAACGGCCGCTGGTCGGGCTGTATCATTATTGATTGGGCAAGCTGTGAATAACACCTTTTCCCGTTTTTCTGATAACAGGCCGTCTGAAAATGCGTAATTACTGAAACCCAAACCGCTGCTGTTTTCAGACAGCAACATACCGAGACCGCGCCCGACACCCTTGGCAACAGAAGAAACCCTGTCTCTTTATACACATCTCCGAGCCCACGAGACAGGCAGAAACCTAATCTCGTATGCCGTTATACACACCTAAAAAAAAAAACTGGTCTTTGGTCACA
>NZ_JADGLG010000084.1:0-5781 GCF_015235335.1 Neisseria sp. 19428wB4_WF04 | reverse complement strand
ATAAATAAAGTTTCAGTTTCATGGTTTTGCTCCGTAATGAATATTGTGGCGGTACCGCCCTTCTTCCCTCATCTGTCCGGTACTGCATTCATCATAAACGATGGGTCCCGTTTTTCAAATACTTTTCCGCCGGCAAACGGTAACCATGGTAACTGTTGTTGCCGTCCGGCAACACTTTACTTTTGGGATTTGGATTGGTTCCCTTATTCCGTTATCTCTGCGCTTCTATAGCGTTTCCCGTTTGTTGTTTTCTGACCGAAAGCAAGCCCCCGATACTTCCGTACCGGGGGCTTTGAAGGGGTGTCTGGCAGTGACCTACTTTCACATGGGTATCCACACTATCATCGGCGCTGGGTCGTTTCACGGTCCTGTTCGGGATGGGAAGGCGTGGGACCAACCCGCTATGGCCGCCAGACTTAAACTGTACAAATCAAAAAGCCGTTACGGAGGTTTTGCTCCGCTTATTTATTCTTTAACCAACATTGCGAGTATCGGTGATGAAGTATCTTCATCGGTAAGCTTTATCTCTGAGGCTTTGTTTATGTTTCAAAGTCCTTCAAATGATAGAGTCAAGCCTCACGAGCAATTAGTATGGGTTAGCTCCACGCGTTACCGCGCTTCCACACCCCACCTATCAACGTCCTGGTCTCGAACGGCTCTTTAGTGCGGTCAAGCCGCAAGGGAAGTCTCATCTTCAGGCGAGTTTCGCGCTTAGATGCTTTCAGCGCTTATCTCTTCCGAACTTAGCTACCCGGCGATGCGACTGGCGTCACAACCGGTACACCAGAGGTTCGTCCACTCCGGTCCTCTCGTACTAGGAGCAGCCCCCGTCAAACTTCCAACGCCCACTGCAGATAGGGACCAAACTGTCTCACGACGTTTTAAACCCAGCTCACGTACCACTTTAAATGGCGAACAGCCATACCCTTGGGACCGACTACAGCCCCAGGATGTGATGAGCCGACATCGAGGTGCCAAACTCCGCCGTCGATATGAACTCTTGGGCGGAATCAGCCTGTTATCCCCGGAGTACCTTTTATCCGTTGAGCGATGGCCCTTCCATACAGAACCACCGGATCACTATGTCCTGCTTTCGCACCTGCTCGACTTGTCGGTCTCGCAGTTAAGCTACCTTTTGCCATTGCACTATCAGTCCGATTTCCGACCGGACCTAGGTAACCTTCGAACTCCTCCGTTACGCTTTGGGAGGAGACCGCCCCAGTCAAACTGCCTACCATGCACGGTCCCCGATCCGGATCACGGACCTGGGTTAGAACCTCAAAGACACCAGGGTGGTATTTCAAGGACGGCTCCGCAAAAACTGGCGTTTTTGCTTCTCAGCCTCCCACCTATCCTACACAAATGCCTTCAAAGTCCAATGCAAAGCTACAGTAAAGGTTCACGGGGTCTTTCCGTCTAGCAGCGGGGAGATTGCATCTTCACAACCATTTCAACTTCGCTGAGTCTCGGGAGGAGACAGTGTGGCCATCGTTACGCCATTCGTGCGGGTCGGAACTTACCCGACAAGGAATTTCGCTACCTTAGGACCGTTATAGTTACGGCCGCCGTTTACCGGGGCTTCGATCCGATGCGCTAACATCTTCAATTAACCTTCCGGCACCGGGCAGGCGTCACACCCTATACGTCCACTTTCGTGTTGGCAGAGTGCTGTGTTTTTAATAAACAGTCGCAGCCACCGATTCTCTGCGACCCTCCAATGCTTACACCGCAAGGGCTTAACATCAGAGGGCATACCTTCTCCCGAAGTTACGGTATCAATTTGCCGAGTTCCTTCTCCCGAGTTCTCTCAAGCGCCTTAGAATTCTCATCCTGCCCACCTGTGTCGGTTTGCGGTACGGTTCTGATCCAACTGAAGCTTAGCGGCTTTTCCTGGAAGCGTGGTATCGGTTGCTTCGTATCCGTAGATACTCGTCGTCACTTCTCGGTGTTTTGAGCGCCCGGATTTGCCTGAACACTCCACCTACCGGCTTAAACAAACTATTCCAACAGTTTGCCAACCTAACCTTCTCCGTCCCCACATCGCATTGAATCAAAGTACGGGAATATTAACCCGTTTCCCATCGACTACGCATTTCTGCCTCGCCTTAGGGGCCGACTCACCCTACGCCGATGAACGTTGCGTAGGAAACCTTGGGCTTTCGGCGAGCGGGCTTTTTACCCGCTTTATCGCTACTCATGTCAACATTCGCACTTCTGATACCTCCAGCATGCTTTACAGCACACCTTCTACGGCCTACAGAACGCTCCCCTACCATGCGCCAGGCGCATCCGCAGCTTCGGTTACAGATTTGAGCCCCGTTACATCTTCCGCGCAGGACGACTCGACCAGTGAGCTATTACGCTTTCTTTAAATGATGGCTGCTTCTAAGCCAACATCCTGGCTGTCTGGGCCTTCCCACTTCGTTTACCACTTAATCTGTCATTGGGGACCTTAGCTGGCGGTCTGGGTTGTTTCCCTCTCGACAACGGACGTTAGCACCCGCTGTCTGTCTCCCATGATTGCACTTTCCGGTATTCTTAGTTTGCCATGGGTTGGTAAGTCGCAATGACCCCCTAGCCATAACAGTGCTTTACCCCCGGAAGTGATACATGAGGCACTACCTAAATAGTTTTCGGGGAGAACCAGCTATCTCCGAGTTTGTTTAGCCTTTCACCCCTATCCACAGCTCATCCCCGCATTTTGCAACATGCGTGGGTTCGGACCTCCAGTACCTGTTACGGCACCTTCATCCTGGCCATGGATAGATCACTCGGTTTCGGGTCTACACCCAGCAACTCTGCGCCCTGTTAAGACTCGGTTTCCCTGCGCCTCCCCTATCCGGTTAAGCTCGCTACTGAATGTAAGTCGTTGACCCATTATACAAAAGGTACGCAGTCACCCCAAAAGGGCTCCCACTGTTTGTATGCATCAGGTTTCAGGTTCTGTTTCACTCCCCTCCCGGGGTTCTTTTCGCCTTTCCCTCACGGTACTGGTTCACTATCGGTCGATGATGAGTATTTAGCCTTGGAGGATGGTCCCCCCGTCTTCAGACAGGATTTCTCGTGTCCCGCCCTACTTGTCGTATACCCAGTACCACCATTCGGATTTCGAATACGGGGCTATCACCCGCTATGGCTGACTTTTCCAAGTCATTCTTCTATCCCAACGGCTATCGTATACAGGCTCCTCCGCGTTCGCTCGCCACTACTTGCGGAATCTCGGTTGATTTCTTTTCCTCCGGGTACTTAGATGGTTCAGTTCTCCGGGTTCGCTTCTCCGGAGCTATGTATTCACTCCGGGATACTTAGTAAACTAAGTGGGTTTCCCCATTCGGACATCGCGGGATCTCAGCCTTATTGCCGGCTCCCCCGCGCTTTTCGCAGGCTTACACGTCCTTCTTCGCCTATCATCGCCAAGGCATCCACCTGATGCACTTATTCACTTGACTCTATCATTTGAAGAACCTTCCGACTTCGCAGCAACCGGCGTTGACTACCAATCCTGCTTAGATTCCCTAATCTGATAAAGCTTACTGCTTTGTTGTGTACCATATCCTGCCTTTTGTCTTTCAGGATACGGTCGATACAATCATCACCCAAATACTGCGGCCGGATTCTTTTCAGACGGCCTCAACCGCCCAAACCCCGGCATCTTGCAGATGCCCGAGTCAAATCCGACCAACTTTGTCTTTGTTTGTTGATTTCGGCTTTCCAATTTGTTAAAGAACAATGCGGTATCGGGAATGTTTGTTCCCAACAACGCAAATCAAAGCAAACTTCACAATCCGCTTTCATTTGCACTGTTTTGGTGGAGGCAAACGGGATCGAACCGATGACCCCCTGCTTGCAAAGCAGGTGCTCTACCAACTGAGCTATGCCCCCAATCATGGTGGGTCTGGGAGGACTTGAACCTCCGACCCCACGCTTATCAAGCGTGTGCTCTAACCAGCTGAGCTACAAACCCAGGCCCCGTTACGGACAACAAACATTGCGCCTGCCCTCCGAAACCTTTAACCGCATCTTCAATGCCACAGTTCACCGATAAGTGTGGATGCCCCAAACCCTCTTCTTTTCTCTAGAAAGGAGGTGATCCAGCCGCAGGTTCCCCTACGGCTACCTTGTTACGACTTCACCCCAGTCATGAAGCATACCGTGGTAAGCGGCCTCCTCGCGGTTAGCCTGCCTACTTCTGGTATCCCCCACTCCCATGGTGTGACGGGCGGTGTGTACAAGACCCGGGAACGTATTCACCGCAGTATGCTGACCTGCGATTACTAGCGATTCCGACTTCATGCACTCGAGTTGCAGAGTGCAATCCGGACTACGATCGGTTTTATAGGATTGGCTCCGCCTCGCGGCTTGGCTACCCTCTGTACCGACCATTGTATGACGTGTGAAGCCCTGGTCATAAGGGCCATGAGGACTTGACGTCATCCCCACCTTCCTCCGGCTTGTCACCGGCAGTCTCATTAGAGTGCCCAACCAAATGATGGCAACTAATGACAAGGGTTGCGCTCGTTGCGGGACTTAACCCAACATCTCACGACACGAGCTGACGACAGCCATGCAGCACCTGTGTTACGGCTCCCGAAGGCACCCTTCCGTCTCCGAAAGGTTCCGTACATGTCAAAACCAGGTAAGGTTCTTCGCGTTGCATCGAATTAATCCACATCATCCACCGCTTGTGCGGGTCCCCGTCAATTCCTTTGAGTTTTAATCTTGCGACCGTACTCCCCAGGCGGTCGATTTCACGCGTTAGCTACGCTACTAAGGCATCAAGTGCCCCAACAGCTAATCGACATCGTTTAGGGCGTGGACTACCAGGGTATCTAATCCTGTTTGCTACCCACGCTTTCGGGCATGAACGTCAGTATTGTCCCAGGGGGCTGCCTTCGCCATCGGTATTCCTCCACATCTCTACGCATTTCACTGCTACACGTGGAATTCTACCCCCCTCTGACATACTCCAGCTACCCAGTTCAGAACGCAGTTCCCAGGTTAAGCCCGGGGATTTCACATCCTGCTTAAGTAACCGTCTGCGCCCGCTTTACGCCCAGTAATTCCGATTAACGCTCGCACCCTACGTATTACCGCGGCTGCTGGCACGTAGTTAGCCGGTGCTTATTCTTCAGGTACCGTCATCAGCAGTTGATATTAGCAACCACCTTTTCTTCCCCGACAAAAGTCCTTTACAACCCGAAGGCCTTCTTCAGACACGCGGCATGGCTGGATCAGGGTTGCCCCCATTGTCCAAAATTCCCCACTGCTGCCTCCCGTAGGAGTCTGGGCCGTGTCTCAGTCCCAGTGTGGCGGATCATCCTCTCAGACCCGCTACTGATCGTCGCCTTGGTAGGCCTTTACCCCACCAACCAGCTAATCAGACATCGGCCGCTCAGATAGCGCGAGGCCGTAAAGTCCCCCGCTTTCCTTCTCAAAGTGTATGCGGTATTAGCCGCCCTTTCGGACAGTTATCCCCCACTACCCGGTACGTTCCGATGCATTACTCACCCGTTCGCCACTCGCCGGCAGAAGTGCAAGCACTCCCCCGCTGCCGTCCGACTTGCATGTGTAAAGCATGCCGCCAGCGTTCAATCTGAGCCAGGATCAAACTCTTATGTTCAATCTCTAACTTAAAACTTCTGGTCTGCTTCAAAGAAACCGACAAGTCTGTTCCTTGTCTGTCTCTACGCAGTGCAGGGCCTAAGGCACCCACACTTATCGGTAATCTGTGTTGTTAAAGAACAGCTCCGACACCGGAGCAGAAAGCGAACTATACACAAC
>NZ_JADGLG010000083.1:0-5900 GCF_015235335.1 Neisseria sp. 19428wB4_WF04 | reverse complement strand
AAACCCGGCATACCCGGATATTCTTCAGCCTGAAATCCAAACCCCAATTCAAGAAAATCCCATCATTTGATTAATCAAACAGGCCGTCTGAAAAACGTTCAGACGGCCTTTGGAGCTTTGTTATGGACAGGAAACAAATCGAAAATTATGTTTTTATCTCATTGTTTGTTATTCCGGTTCTAATCTTTATCTCTACCCCCACCCATCCTGAAGACAATATAACCTTACAGATAGATGATTTTATCGACCGCTATCTGCTCGGTAACGGCTGGTACAGCCCTTCCAATTATCCCTTTGCCGCCAAAGTAACCAACAGCTTTTCGGTTGTTTGGGCTGTTGTTACGGGTTCTTTTATGGGTATATGGCGCAGAAACGACATTATTCCCTCGTTGTTGCCTAAAAATATCGGATGGATTTTATTGGTTATGGTAGGTTTGGGAGCGTATATGATCTTAATGAGTTTCTATCCCCAGGAGTTTAATACCTCCGGCGGCAGAAGAAGTTTCCCTTTTACCGAATCTTTCCACAACAGCCCCCCCCTGTTTCTGGCAATGATAATTGTAAAAGAAGTATGCATTTATCTCCCGTTTAGAATAATTGCTTTGGTGATTTATTTTTTTAAGGGGAAAAAATAAAACAAGGCCGTCTGAAAAACGTTCAGACGGCCTTTGAAGCTTTGTTATGGACAGGAAACAAGCTGAAAATTATGTTTTTGCTGCTATAGCCATTATTACTATTCTTGTCTTTATTATTACTCCTGCCTATCCATCAGGTGGTATAGGTTATCGGATAGATGATTTTTTCAATCAATATCTGTTCGGCAACGGATATTACAAACCTTCCAATTATCCGTTTGCCGCCAAAGTAACCAACAGTATTTCTGTTGTTTTGGCCGTGGTTACCGGCTTTTTTATGGGCATCTGGCGCAGAAATGACGTTATTGTTTCATTAATGCCTAAAAACTTTTGGTTGTGGATTTTAGTTGTATTAGGGTTGGTAATAATTGCAGTTCTTGTAAGTATATACCCTCAGGAATTCAGTGTTTCCAAAGGAAGATTAAGAATGACCGAAACTTTTCATAATAATCCTGTTTCGTTTATGGTGGTCATGCTTGCAAAAACGATCTGTATTTATGCACCAGTAAGGTTTCTGGTTTCTTTAACTTTTTATTTATTGATCAGAAAAGATAAATCAAACCGGGCCATCTGAAACTTTCAGACGGCCTGTAGAGCTTTGTTATGGATAGAAAAAAAACCGAAGGTTATGTCGGCTATTCCCTATTTATTATCCCGGTTCTAATCTTTATCCTCACCCCCGTCCACCCGGAAAGTTATACGGCTTACCGACTGGATGGTTTTATCGACCGCTATCTGCTCGGCAACGGCTGGTACAGCCCTTCCAATTATCCCTTTGCCGCCAAAGTAACCAACAGCTTTTCGGTTGTTTTAGCTGTAGTTACCGGGCTTTTTATCGGCATCTGGCGCAGAAACGACATCATCACTCCGCTGCCAAAAAATATCGGATGGAGTTTAGGGTGGAGTTTATTGTTAATTTTAGGTTTGGGAACATATGCTGGTTTAATAAGTTTTTATCCTCAGGAATTCAGTATTTTCAGCGGTAGAAGAAGTTTTATGTTTACCGAATCTTTCCATAACAACCCCGTTTTTTTATGGGGCTGATGGCTACAAAAACAGTCTGTATTTATCTGCCGTTTAGAATGGTTGCTTTTGCTATCTATTTTTTTAGGGGAAAAGCCAATTGAGTCAGGCCGTCTGAAAAAACGTTCAGACGGCCTGCTGCCGCAACCTGCCGGCAGATCAACTAATCCCCCATCACCCTACCCTCCCTGCGCGGATCGGCACCGCCTTGCAGGCTGTTGCTGCCGATTACAATGCCTTGCAAGCCTGAGTTCAAATCGCGCACCTGCACTTTGTAGCCCAATTTCTCCAAATCGGGAGCTTTAGCGGCGGCAGCGCTGTTTTCCTCCAATTCATAGGCACTGCCGCGGTTGAGCATATTGGGCAGATCGATGGCGGTTTGGATGTCCATGCCCCAGTCGATATGGGCGGTTAGGGTTTTGGCCACATAACCGATAATGCGGCTGCCGCCGGGCGAGCCTACAGCCATATAGGGCTTGCCGTTTTTCATCACGATGGTGGGCGCCATCGAAGAGCGCGGGCGTTTGCCGCCGGCCACGCTGTTGGCCACGGTTTTTCCTTCTGCATCAACAGGATTAAACGCAAAATCGGTCAGCTCGTTATTGAGCAGGTAACCATTGACCATCAGGGTGGAACCAAAAGCGTTTTCGATGGAAGTGGTCATCGAAACCACATTGCCGCTTTTATCCACCACCGCGATATGACTGGTGGAAGGCAGCTCCATGCCCTGCCCTTTGCCCTGTGTGCGGGCAAAGCCGCCGGGGCTCACCTGCGGCAGCGCGCCGTAACTGTTTGCAATCAAAGCAGCGCGCAGTTTCAGATATTCGGGATGCAGCATGGCGCGCACCGGCACCTCGGCAAAAGCGGGGTCGGCCACATAATAATCGCGGTCGGCAAAAGCCAAACGCGAAGCATCGCCCAACACGCGCCAGCTTAAGATACTGCCCACGCCCATGGCTTTCATATCGAAATGCTGCATCACGCCGAAAATCTGCGCCAGCGCAATGCCGCCGGAGCTGGGCGCGCCCATGCCGCAGATTTCAAACCCTCGGTAGGGTGCGCAAACCGGCTCCCGCTCGATAACGCGGTAGTTTCTCAAATCGGCCGCCGTGATTCTGCCGGGGTTGCTTTTCGCACCGTTTACGGCTTTGATGATGTTTTCGGCAGGCTTGCCGCGGTAAAACGGTGCGCTGCCTTTAGCCGCCAAAAGTTTCACCGAAGCAGCAAATTTCAGGTTTTTCAACACATCGCCCGCCGCCGGCGGTTTGCCTCCGGGCAGGAAATAGGCTGCGGTTTCAGGATAACGTTGCAAATATTGCTGGTTTTGTTCGATCGATTTCGCCAGGCGCGGCGACACGGCAAAACCCCGTTCGGCCAATGCTATCGGTTTGGAAAACAAGGTTTTCCACGGCAGTTTGCCGTAGCGTTTGTGCAGCTCTTCCAACAATTTGGGCACGCCGGGCACACCCACCGAACGGCCGCCCACCACTGCCTGCATAAATTCTAGCGGTTTGCCGTTTTTGTCTAAAAAAAGCTGAGGCGCAGCGGCCTGCGGTGCAGTTTCACGCGCATCGAAGGTGGTGAGCTTTTTGGCTTGGTTGTCCCAATACACCAAAAACGCGCCGCCCCCCAAACCGGAAGACTGCGGTTCGGTCAAGCTCAGCGTGGTCTGCATGGCAATCACGGCATCGATGGCACTGCCACCGCGCTTGAGCACTTCATACCCCGCTTCGGTGGCCGGCGGATTGGCCGATGCTGCCATAAACTCTTTGGCCTCAACCAGCTGCTGCGCCGTTTTGCCCGTGCCCTGTTCGGGCGCACGGCTTTCTGTGTCGGATGCAGGCCGATAAGCATGGGCATTGAGGGAAAACACGGTCAAGAGGGCGAACAACAATGGTTTTAACGGCATGGGCTTCTCCTTTCGGTTGGAAATCTTTTTAAAACCATCTCACTATAACCGATTTTTCAGACGGCCTACCGATTAGGCTGTTTGAAAAAGGCCGTCTGAAAACTGTGTATAACCTGCCTGTTTTCCACAAATCATAGAATACAATAAAAATTATCCACAAATTTCCGCATGGTCCACCTTAAGTTTTCCAAAAGGTTTTATTGGTTTTACTATTTTGAAATCAAAAGATAAAAACATCTTATCCACAAAAAATCAAACGCTTCAAAATCAAAGTCTTTTTATTATTTAATTATTAAATTGCTATATGCTTTTCTGCTGCATTGCATCAGTATATAAATCCTGTTTCAAACATTGTTTAAGTGCACTGAATCGGTTAAAGTAGGCAGCCTGCAATTCACAAACAAAAGGATTCCCGATGAAAGGCGATATCGGTGTAATCGGTTTGGCCGTGATGGGCCAAAACCTGATTCTCAATATGAACGACAAAGGCTTTAAAGTTGTTGCATTCAACCGCACCGTTTCCAAAGTCAATGATTTTCTCAATGGCGCAGCCAAAGGCACCAATGTTATCGGCGCCGATTCACTGCAGGATTTGGTAGGAAAACTCAAAAAGCCGCGAAAAATCATGCTGATGGTACGCGCCGGCAGCGTGGTGGACAATTTTATCGAGCAGCTCGTGCTGCTTTTAGAACCCGGCGATATCATTATTGACGGCGGCAATGCCAATTATCCTGATTCCACCCGCCGCACCAAAACGCTGGCCGAAAAAGGCATACGCTTCGTGGGCGCGGGCGTTTCCGGTGGCGAGGAAGGCGCACGCAACGGCCCCTCGATTATGCCCGGCGGCAACGAAGAAGCCTGGCCGCACGTTAAACCCATTTTGCAGGCGGTTGCAGCCAAAACCCCTCAAGGCGAACCCTGCTGCGAATGGGTGGGCCGCGATGGCGCCGGCCATTTCGTCAAAATGGTACACAACGGCATCGAATACGGCGATATGCAGCTTATCTGCGAAGCCTACCAGTTTATGAAAGACGGCTTGGGTTTAAACCATCAACAAATGCACGAAATTTTCGGCATCTGGTACCGTACCGAGCTGGATTCCTACCTGATTCAGATTACCGCCGACATTCTGGGTTTTAAAGACGAAAACGGCGAACCGCTGGTAGAGAAGATTCTCGATACCGCCGGCCAGAAAGGCACCGGCAAATGGACCGGCATCAACGCCCTCGATTTGGGCATTCCGCTCACCCTGATTTCTGAAGCCGTGTTTGCCCGCTGCGTGTCGGCATTTAAAGAACAGCGCAGCGAAGCCGAAAAACTGTTCGGCAAAACCGTTAAAGCGGTCGAAGGCGATAAAGCCCAATGGGTAGAAGCCTTGCGCGAAGCCCTGTTAGCCTCGAAAATCATCTCTTACGCACAAGGGTTTATGCTGATACGCGAAGCCGGCGAGGTGAACGGATGGGCGCTCAATTACGGTCAAACCGCCCTGCTGTGGCGCGAAGGCTGCATTATCCGCAGCGCGTTTTTAGGCAATATCCGCGATGCTTATGAAGCCGACCCCGATTTAGTGTTTCTCGGTTCAGACCCCTATTTCAAACGCATTCTCAAACAATGCCTGCCGGCCTGGCGCAAAGTGGCGGCCAAAGCCATCGAATGCGGTATTCCCATGCCGTGTATGACATCGGCGCTGACCTTTCTCGATGCCTATACCAGCGGGCGTTTGCCCGCCAACCTGCTGCAGGCTCAGCGCGACTACTTCGGCGCCCACACCTACGAGCGCACCGACAAACCGCGCGGCGAGTTTTTCCATACCAATTGGACAGGCAAAGGCGGTGACACAGCTTCGACCACTTATGATATCTAAACCGATGTAACAGCCCGTTTCGGCAAAAGGCCGTCTGGAAATATTTTCAGACGGCTTTTCTTTTTAAGGAGCTAATGTAGATTAGCAGTCATGGCAAGCTGCCAAAATGAAGATAACCTACCGTAAGCTAAATAAGAGTTTCCAAAGAAAACTTCTTGAATTTTTTGTACTCCAAGTTACTGCCCGTTCCGCTGCTGATATTTTGAGCATTCAGTCTAACTCCGCTATTCTTCACCGCAAAATCCGCCAAGTCATCAGCCGTTATTTAACACAGGCTGCCGATGAAATTTTTAATGCTCCGGCCGGGCTGGATGAAAGCTGTTTCGGCGGTTATCGCAAGGGTGTCAATTCCATTCCAAAACTGAGCCACAGTTGTGGTCTAAAATTGAGCCACCCTATGAGCGGTGTTTCATCCGGTAAGAATCATTGCCCGTCTCAAAAATATCGCAGCAATAAGTCAGGCGGTCCA
>NZ_JADGLG010000082.1:0-5971 GCF_015235335.1 Neisseria sp. 19428wB4_WF04 | reverse complement strand
GTATTGGGCTGAATACCTAAGATATCGGCAGCAGAACGTGCGGTTACTTCCAATACAAAATATTCAAGCAGTTTTCTTTGCAGACTCTTCTTTAACTTACAGTGGGTTATCTTCATTTTGGCAGCCTGTCATGACTGCTAATCTACGTCAGCCCCATATATTATCCTCATACTTAACACAGTTTCCTGCTGTCTTGCCTTTGGGAAATTTGGAATCCAATAAATCGTTCATCTCTTCCTCTGTAGTTCATATCTGCTTAGGTGGTTGAAGTAATCGAAGTAATCTAAAATTTCGCCTTTTACTTCGGTTTTTACCGCAGCAATCAGCTGCTCAGTTTTTTTGGCTGGAATACACTGTAGCCACCGATACGGGCGAATAGTCGTCAATCGCCGCATTACCGCCTGCGCCGATACTGTCGATACGGCCTTTCAGCTCGTTTACCGCACCAACCACACTCTCTTTATCGTGGGTTTGCAGCGCGGATTTATGGCCGATGTCGGCCTTGATGCCTTTCAGAATCCCACCGATTTTGTCGGCAAGCAGATTGATTCTCTCGGTCAGTTTCATATTTTGATTCACTTTTTACGAAATGGATAAAATCAGGCGGGCCACAAAATCGGGAGCATCGTCTTCAGACGGCCTGAAGCTGTGCAGCCACGCGTTAAAGTCTTCAAAGGTTCTGCCCGGATTCTCCGGCTGCCGAAGCCAAACCCTGTACAAATCATCGTCAAACCGCCTATTTGCATGGGCGATATCGCCGCTCATCTGTACAAGGTCGTCTGAAAGGCGGGTAAATTCAACATCGGCGGTGTAAAAGCCCTCTTTCAGAGCGGCACATTGCCCTGCGGAAAGCGTCAGCAGCAGGCGGTTTTGGTCGGGATAAACATCAACCGCGAACCCGGCTGCCGCACCGCCGGCATAAAGTCGCTCAGAGCCTGTTGCGGATTGGCGGCCATCTGGTCGGCAGTAATCCCGATACCCTCAAGCGCCGCCTGAAAATTATTGCCTTGCGATTGCGCGGTTTGCAGTTTTTGCAACAGCGCATTAACCGCCGTAGCCGCCACCTCGGGCGGTTTGCCCAAGGCGATAAACGCACCGGCAAGCGCGGACGCCTGTTCGGCGGCCAAACCAAACTGATTAGCGGTACCGCCGATACGTGCCATCGCGTTTACGATGTCTTTTTCGCGGGCGGCGGTGTTGTTTCCTAATACGTTAATGGCATCGCCAAGCCGCCCCACCTCTCCAATCGGAAGCTGAAAAACGTTGGCAATAGTAGCCGCCGCATCGCCCGCCTCTTCGGCGGTCATGCCAAAGGCCACCGACATTTTGGCGGCCATTTCGGTAAATTCCGGCAATCGGTCTAATGACACGCCAAGCTGCCCACCCTGCGCGGCAATTTCGGCCAGTTTGTCGGGCATAATTCCCAACTCGCCCGACATGCGCTTGATTTCGTCGGACAAACCCGCGATTTCTTCCGGCGTGCCGTCCACCACCTTTTTCACGCCCGCCATCGCGGTTTCAAATTTCATGGCTTCGCGGGCGGCATAAGCCAAACCGCCGGCCTTGGTTACCACGCCCTGCAATTCGTCGGCAACATCGGTCAGACTTGGGCGCAAATCGCTCAAACTGCGCTCCAGCCGGTAAACCTTGTCGCGCTGTAAATCGGCGGCGCGCGCCAATTCGTCGTGGCTTAACGTGCCGCTGTTTTTCAGCGTTTCGTACGCCTGTTTGGTTTTTTCGATTTCTTGGCGGGCTTTTTCGTCTGTGTCCAAGCCAAGCTGGATACGCGCATCGGCCAATGCCTTAAGCTCTTGCGCCTCCGCCGCCAGCGCATCAAGCTTTTGCGTAACCGCCGCCGATTCGGCGGCCAGCTTTTTTTGATGCTCGGCCAAATTTTTAACCGGCACGCCCGCTACCGCCATCTCGTTGCGCGCATCGCGCACTGCGGCAGCCAGGTCGGTTTCTTTTTGGGCGAGCTTTTCCATTTCTGCCCGCAGCTTTGCCACCGCCTCTTTTTGTTCGGCGGTGGCATCGTTTTTCATGCTTTCATGCAGGCCGTCCAGCAAGGTATCGGCGGCCTGCATTGCCCGAGCCGTATCCTCAAGCTCGTCCGACAATGCTTTATATTTTTCGATTGCCGCCTGTTGTGCCGATACCTGTTCAAACTGGCTGCGCAACTTCCCGGCTTGCTCGGCAAGATGGGCGGCGGGCAAACCGGCTGCTTCGATTTCGTCCGCCAGTTTTTTAATCTCTTCGGCGCCTTCCACACTGGCCAAAATCCGCAAACCCGCCTGAATATTTGCATTAGACATATTGACAACCTATAATAAATAACGTTACATCAAATCAACATTATTTATTACAATCCGCCCGCCGTTCTTTGACCGGCTTCATTCACACGGGGGTAATCATGATATATTTTTTACTGATACTGTTTTTCGCGGGGATGCTTACCAATCCCGCCCGCAGCAGGCCATACCGGCACACCTACCGCCGAAAATGACAAAAAGAACGCAAATAAAAGGAAAAAAACGGTGATTAAATATGGAAAAGAGGGCTGGGACGGCAACGATGTTGTCCGTAAAGGCCGCCGCAACGGTATAAACAGTCGTGAAGGTTGGGATTGTTAATTAAAAAAGTATCAAACAAAGGCCGTCTGAAATGTTGTTTTCAGACGGCCTTTTGCATTAAAAACCCGCGCGTACCTTTCGGCAGCGGCGCGGGGAATGTTAAGCAAACACCTTGACGCTGTAGGCCGATTTATAGCCCGCCACCAGCACGGGGTTCCCGGTAAAGCCGGCGGAGTTGAAGTCTTCGTTGAACCAGTCGATTTCGGAATCGGCAGCCACCACGGCGGAAGGTACGTGCAGTTTGATGCGCTCACCCGTTACCCGGTTGATGCCGTCCAGCATGATTTCTAAATCGTAATCGCCCACGGTGTCGGCATCGATGGCGTAGCCGCCGGTGTCTTTGGTGCCGGCGGTTACTTTGATGGTTTCGCCGTTTTGCACGTTGGCGCAGCCGGGCTTAATCATAATCAGGCCGAGCGTTTCGTTTACTTCGAAATCGCCGGCTTCCACTTTGGCATCGGCAGCGTTTTTGACCGACACCTTGGCGGCATCGAGATTGTCCAGAGACACCTTATACCACTGGCCTTTGGTGCCGATGGCGATTTCCTCGTCCGTTACCTTGGCGGCTTTGGCTTCAATCAGGGCGGATTCGCCCATCAGCGCCATGGCCAGATTGGTGCGGTCGAAGGTGTCGAAACCCCATTTGATTTCGGACGGGTTTTTGATGGATATGCTGTCGAGCGACTGGCCGATGCTGTCTTTGCGTTTGCTGATGCGCTGTTTTTTCTCGGCGCTTGTTTGGATAGACAGGTTGGTGGTATTGCCCACATCGTAAAAGCCGCTGCCTTCGATGCGGCGGTTGCGCACAATCACGGTGCCGGCAAACAGCAAACCGTCGTCTTGTTGTCGTTGCATGGATTACTCCTTGGTTAATTTAATGGTTACGGCGGTCTCAAACCGCATCGGAAAAAATGCAAAGCCTTCGTGGTAGGCTATCGGCAGCGCGGCGCGGGCGGTAAACGGCGCGGCGGTCAGCGGCCGGCAGTTGTCGTCTTTCGGGTCGAAGCCCTGAAACGCCGCCTTGATGGCGGTAAGGGTTTCGCCGACACCGTCTTGGCTGTATTGCAGCCGGTTGGGGCTGTATTGCCGCTTGGCCAAAATAAAACTGAAGCTCAGCCGCTCGCGCAACAGGGTTTTGCCGCCGGCAGTATCGTCGGGCGTGAAGCCGTCGAACACCACATACACCGCCCCGTCCTGCGGCTTGAGCCTGCGCTCGGAGGTAACCGCCTCCAAGTCGGCCGCCTCCAGCACCGCGCTCACGCCCGGCACCTCGGCCATTCTCGCCATCACGGCGGGGTAGCAGGCCAGGATGTTTTGATACATCGGCAGGTTTGCCATTATGTGTCGCTCCAAATGGTGTGCAGCCAGCCGGCCAGCTCCGCGCGGATGTCGCTGCGGTCCTGCCCACTCAACCCGAAAATTTCACGGGCGGGCATGTCGGCCGTGCCGGTCTGCAGGTAGCGTGCATACACGCGGTCGGTGCCGACTTCGGCCATGCTCTCGGTAGCGTGGCTGGTGATACTCTTGAGCAGGTCGCCTCGGTCCACCAGTATCGAGCCGCGCGTTTTGCCGTTTTTGCCGGTTTTGGCATACAGCGTTGTCAACTTCAGCGGCGCCCATTTGCGGCCGTCCGGTGCGGTTTTGGTTTCAAAGCGTTTGCGGGTGCTGTTTTCCAGCAGGCCGGCCACCGCGTTTAAAGGCTCTTTCAAATCACCGTTCAAACGGGCGTGCAGCGTGTTTAAGTGTGCCTGCAGTTCGGGCAGCGTGCTTTCAACGGTGAGCTTCATGCCACTGCTCGACCTGGTTCGGCATCACCGCATACAGGCCGTCTGAAGCCTTGCGGGCGGGCTGCACGGCATCCAAACCGAGCAGGCGCGGCTCTTTGACCACCGCCTTGAGCCATTCGACAGCCGCCTTATACCGCTTTTCTACGATTTCGATGTCGCCGTCTTCATGTAGGTAGTAGCGGGCGATGTCGCACACCTTGATTACCAGCACGCGCGGCACCGCGTCGCCGTTAAGGTCTTTGTAACCGGCGGCGGCCAGATAGCCGCCCGCCTCGGCCTCGGCGTCTGCGATAGCCCGCTCCAATACTTCGACGTTTACGGTTTTTCCGTAATCATGGTCGGTAAGTGCGGCGATTTCCCTTTCAGAAAACCGCAAAATCATATCTTCGGGGCTAATCAGCATTTCAGACGGCCTGTTAAGATGCACTCAGGGTTACCACCAGCTCGGGGCGCAGCGCAATCGGCAGCGGGTTGCTCTGCATGTGCAGGCTCCAGCCTTTGTCGTGGTCGAGCTTTTCGCGGCTGGCGTAATACGGCAGGGCGCGGGTGTTGACGGTGGCATTCATATCGGCAGGGGCGAATGCCTCGGTATAGAGTTTGCGGCCGACAGGCAGCAGGATGGCCTCGTTCGGTGCGATTTTTGCGCCTTTGGTCCCGAAGTCGCCGATATACTGGATAAACTTAATGCCGTTGTGTTCGAACTCGACCGGGTTGGGGCTGCCCTCGCGGTAGGCCGCGCCGTCGCGGTAGCGCTCGTAAAGCGGCTTGATTTTGTCGTGGTATTTGAGCGCGGTCAGGAAATCCAAGCCGCACAAAGCCACCCAGCCGCCCACCATCGCGCCTTTCTGTTTGGCGCGCAGTGCGGAAACGGTTTTGTCGATTTCGGCGCCCACTTCGGTGGTTTTGGTGCCCAGTTTCCAGTTGTGCGCCCCACGGGTGATACCAAATTCTTTGTACAAGTCGTACAGCTCGGTGCCGTCGGCATCGAGGATTTTGCCCTGCAGCGCGCCCAGCATCAGGTGTTCGCGGGTGTATTCCAGATTCAGCTTGCCGTCGGCCAGCTTGTCCTGCACCACGCCCTCGACTGTGGCGGCTTGGTCGCTGCCGAATGCGCGCAGGTTTTGCACATCGTCGGCGCGGACGATATCGTCTTCGGGCAGATGGGGGATTTTGAAGGTGTGGATGCGGCGGGTTTTATTGTCCACGGCCTGGCCGCCCTGTCCGCGCTGTTTGCTCTGCACCAGGCTGACGCGGCCTTCTTGGTATTCCACATCCACATAGGTGGTGGTCAGGTATTGCGGCTCGAAAATATTCAGGTCGCGGATTTGCGTGGGCGTGGCCGGCACTTTGTTCACGGCGGTTGTGAGTGCTTTGACGCCGAATTTGCTTTCGTTCGATAAAGGCATATCGTTACCTCTTAAATAACTTGTTAAATATCGTGCAAAACTGAGCCAGGGAAACGGGGAGTTGTGCTCCAAAATTGAGCCACTCTCCGTTTGTTATAAACTGCTCCGCTTTATCACACAGCGGAGCCCAACCTGGATGTTATGCATG
>NZ_JADGLG010000081.1:0-6125 GCF_015235335.1 Neisseria sp. 19428wB4_WF04 | reverse complement strand
GCATAACATCCAGGTTGGGCTCCGCTGTGTGATAAAGCGGAGCAGTTTATAACAAACGGAGAGTGGCTCAATTTTGGAGCACAACTCCCCGTTTCCCTGGCTCAGTTTTGCACGATATTTAACAGTTGGACGAAAGCTGTTTCGACAGACGGCGCAAAGGACGGCGCAGACGCAGGGCGGTAGGAAAGGTAGTGGTTTTCGGTATTATGAAACGGAACGACAAAGTCTATACGGTGGTTGCAAACAATGCCGAATCAGACACCTTGATGCCTGTAATCAAACAGAAAATCATGCCGGACAGTATTGTTTATACAGACAGCCTGAGCAGCTACGAGACGCTGAATGTCAGCGGTTTTATCCATCACCGTATCAACCATTCCAAAGCGTTTGCCGACCGTCAGAACCACATCAACGGTATTGAGAATTTTTGGAATCAGGCCAAGCGCGTGCTACGCAAATACAACTGTATTGACCGAAAATCCTTCCCACTGTTCTTGAATGAATGTGAGTTTCGGTTTAACTTCGGTACACCGTCTGAGCAGCTTAAAATCCCGCAAGATTGGTGTGGAATTTAGGGATAATCTACTTCAGCCCCTTATTTTTTCAGACGGTCTGATCAGTTTATTGTGATTTATGTTTCTCTGAGTGTTTCTACCGCCAGAACCAAAGCACTGCTGCCCTTGATTTGAAACTTTACACAGTAGGCGGCAATATCCATCACATATACCCGTTTTGGAATATCTTGGTAGGCGGGTCGCGGGTCTTGGGCGATGCTTTGTCCGATTAAATCGCGGTCGGCTTGGGTGAGCTGCCCGACTCTGCAGCGGGGATGCCAGTTTACGGACAATTCTTCGGGCTTGGCGGCAGCGAAACCGCCTGCGGCATCGGGTTTGGCTTCTACAAACGGAATATAGGGTTTGATGTCGATAACGGGTGTACCGTCAAGCAGGTCGGCACCGCTGCAATACAGGCGCACTGGGCGGGTGGTTTCGATACGCTCGAGTTTCAGCAGCGATAGGCCGAGATGGTTGGGGCGGTGTGGGCTGCGGGTGGCAAATACGCCCATTTTTTGTTTGCCGCGCAAGCGCGGCGGGCGTACCAGCGGCGACCAGCCTTCGGTTAAAACATCGTGAAAAATAAAACTGATCCACACATAATCGAAGTTTTCCAAGCCGCGTACACTGTCGGCAGGGAACGATGGGGCAAGCTCGATGCATACTTCGGCAGCGGGTACGAGACCGGGCTGGCGGGCAATGCCGAATTTTTGCTTGTAGGGGGAATGCGCAGTGGCAATGGGGGTAATGGTATGGTGCATGGCCGTCTGAAAGACGTTGGTAAAGGTGCATGATAACACTGGAGTAAAGGGCATTTAAACCAGGATACTGATGTGGATTTGAAGACAGTAAGCGTATTGTGAGCCTGCTTAATTTGCAGAGGCGCTGCCATACCTCAGTGCCTTTGCCGAAGAATCTGCCATCTGCGGCTTTCCCGATATCGAAAATGTGGGCTCAGAGAAGTGCAGTACCAGCTAAATTGCTTCGGTAGTTTACAGAATTGTTTTTGAGCCCAAAAAACGATCGATGCCGCATCGGTTTCACTTGAATCTGTTGCGTTATCGGTTTCAGACGGCCTTTGTTATAATGGTGGCTGCTGAAAACCGAGAGCCTGTTTATGATAGTGTCGATAGACGTTGATGCCCAGAAAACCTTTTCACCATTATGCCCAAACGAACTGCCGGTGGTTGAGGGCGATACGATAGTGGCGGAACTGAACGCGCAGGCTGCGCTGGCAGATTTGCGTGTGATGACTAAAGATGCGCACAGCCCGGCGGCGAAATGGTTGGTGGCGGATGCTGCCGATATGCTCAAACCCACCGGCCTGCCCGAAGCCGATGTTACTTGGGTTTCCCACGCGATTGTAGGCAGCAGGGGCTATGAACTGTTAGACGGCCTGCCATCAGCCAAAGAATACGATTATTGTGTATGGAAAGGCGTTGATCCCGAATTTCACCCCTACGGAGCCTGTTTTCACGATATCGGCGAAAAGCTCAGCACAGGGCTGCTCGAATGGTTGCACAGCAAAGGGGCGGAAATCATTATCGTGGGCGGCTTGGCCACAGATTATTGTGTGAAAACAACGGTTTTACAGCTTCTAAAGGGAGGCGGCTGGAAAGTGGTCGTGAATGCGGCAGCATGCCGGGGCATTGCTCCCGAAACTGTGGAAACGGCATGGAACGAAATGATAGATGCTGGGGCATTGGTGCTGGAAAACGCCAACGCTGTTTCAGATTATATTAAAAATCAATAGTTTGTATATGTTTCACGTGAAACACGGCGACTGTTGACGGGATTGCTGAAATGAAGGTGCTGCTGGTAAGGCTTTCGAGTATGGGTGATTTAATCCACACGCTGCCGGCCGTGAGCGATTTATCACGCGCACACCCTGATGTGGAACTGCATTGGTTGAGCGAAGCGGGTTTTGCCGACATTGCCCGTCTGCATCCGTTTGTGAAAGAAGTGCACGAGATGCGCTGGCGGCAATGGCGCAAACAATTGGGCCGGGCAGAAACATGGCGTGAAATAGGCCGTCTGAAAAGTATTTTGCAGCGACAGCAATTTGATTTTGTGTTAGACGGTCAAGGGTTGATGAAGAGTGCGTTGTTTGCAAAAACGGCCAATGCGCCCGCCAAAGGCTTGGATTTCAACAGTGCGCGAGAACGCTGGGCGGCTCTAATTTATAACCAAACTTATGCAGTGCCCAAAGGCAGGAATGCCGTTTGGCGCAACCGTAATTTGTTTGCGCAGGCGTTTGGTTATGAAATACCTGCCGAACAGCGTTTCGGGTTGAGTGTACCGCCGGAGGGCCGTCTGAAAGATTTGCCTGAACATTATTATGTTGCCTTGCATGCCACCAGCCGCGACAGCAAACTATGGCCGCAAAATCATTGGCTTGATTTATTGCAAAAACTGCATGACGGCGGCGGCAGCTCCATTTACCTGCCGTGGGGTAATGAAACAGAAAAACTGCGGGCGGAAAATATTGCAGCCATATTGCCGTTTGTCCGAGTGTGCAACAGGCTGAATCTGTTGCAGGCTGCTTTCTTGCTTGATAATGCTGCCGGTGTGATTGGCGTGGATACCGGCTTGCTGCACCTTGCCAATGCACTGGATACACCTGTGGTCGGTATCTATACCGATAGCGACCCGGCCAAAACCGGCGTACAGGTTTCGCCGTGGGCGGTGAACCTCGGCAATGTAGCGAAAATTCCTGATGTGGAAGAAGTGCATCAAAGCTTATTGTCCTGCATACGGGCAAAAGCCGAGGCCGTCTGAAGATAAAAGTAGAGCTTTATCATGCCGGCATCTGTGATGCCGGCAGCCGTTTTCAGACGGCCTATATAATTTTTCAATATTTTTCACATATCAGCAGATGCTTGAGAGCAATTACTTTAATTCGGGTATAATCCCTATTTTGTTTGGCGGTGTGAGTCGTTTTTGCAGAACAGGCACTTTGTTTTTCTGCAAAAACCGTTTAACCGATTACTGCCGGGAGCCCGGCTTAAGGAGGGTTTATGAAAGCACTGGTTGCCGTAAAACGAGTGGTGGATTATAACGTTAAAGTCCGTGTGAAAACCGATGGTTCAGACGTAGATATCGACAATGTCAAAATGTCGATGAATCCGTTTGACGAGGTGGCCGTAGAAGAAGCGGTACGCTTGAAAGAAGCAGGTAAAATCAGCGAAATTGTGGCCGTATCGTTGGGTGGAAAAAAAAGTGAAGAAACCCTGCGCACCGCTTTGGCGATGGGGGCCGACCGCGCTGTTCATATAGAAACAGATGCCAAATTAGAACCGCTGACGGTTGCTAAATTGTTAAAAGCTGTTGCCGAAAAAGAAACTCCACAGCTGTTATTGCTGGGCAAACAGGCCATTGACGATGATGCCAATCAGACAGCGCAAATGCTGGCAGCCCTACTTGGTGTCGCACAAGGTACGTTTGCCTGCAAAGTGGTGTTGGAAGGCAATAATGAAGTATTGGTAACCCGTGAAGTGGATGGTGGTGAAGAAACGCTGGCGTTGAAGCTGCCTGCCGTAATCAGTGCCGATTTGCGTTTAAACGAGCCACGTTTTGTCAAACTGCCCAATATTATGGCAGCCAAGAAAAAACCGCTTGAAAAAACTACGCCGGCCGATCTCGGCGTAAACGTCATCCCGAAAACCAATGTTGTGAAAGTGGCCGAACCTAAGCCACGTCAAGCCGGCATCAAAGTAAGCAGTGTTGCCGAACTGGTTGAAAAATTGAAAAACGAAGCCAAAGTTATTTGAAAAAGGGCGAAACATGAGCGTTTTAATTATTGCAGAGCACAATAACCAACAGTTAAATCCAGCCACCTTGCATGCTGTTACCGCTGCCGCTAAGCTCGGTGAGGTTCACATTTTAGTGGCAGGCCATAATGCTGCCGATGTAGTTGAATCTGCAAAGAAAATCAACGGTGTAACTAAGGTTTTGCTAGCAGATGCTCCCCATTACGGCAACGCACTTGCAGAAGAAATTACCCCGTTGGTGGTCAACCTAGCTGGAGATTACCGGTATATAAGTGCCACAGCCACTGCTTTCGGTAAAAACCTACTCCCCCGCATCGCCGCTCTGCTTGACGCACCACAGATTTCTGATTTAACCGAGGTAGTTGATTTTAAAACATTTGTTCGACCAATTTACGCAGGTAATGCTTTTGAAACCATACAAAGTGATGCTCCAAAGTTAGTACTTACTTTCCGTGCTACCTCATTTGACGCTGCAGAAAATGGTGGAAATGCCGAAGTGCAGACTATAGAAGCGGCACCGGCACAAAACCTGAGCCGTTTTGTGAAACAGGGATTTATCCAATCCGAGCGCCCCGAGTTAACTCAAGCCAAAGTAGTGGTGGCAGGCGGACGCGCTTTGGGAAGTGCCGAACAATTCAACGCTATACTTACACCACTGGCCGATATATTTGGAGCAGCAATCGGTGCATCCCGCGCTGCCGTTGATGCCGAATACGCTCCGAATGATGCTCAAGTGGGTCAAACCGGTAAAGTGGTTGCTCCGCAACTTTACTTCGCCATAGGAATTTCCGGTGCTATCCAGCATACTGCCGGCATACAAGACAGTAAAGTGATCGTGGCCATAAACAAAGACCCTGATGCCCCGATCTTTAACGTATCCGATTACGGTATTGTCGGTGACCTGTTTGATGTCGTGCCACAACTGACTACTGCATTGAAAAGCCAAGCAAAGTGTTTTACGTAAAATAATATATTACATCTCGAATGCATAAAAACCTGTTCACCTTTATTTGAATTAAAGGATGTTCAGGTTTTTTATTTAGATTAATTTAAACAGTTATACAGTTTTAGTTTATTTTGGTAGGAGCTTAGGAAGCAAAGTCACCCAATATAGTGATACACTTCTGAAATGAAATTAAAAAACAAGTATCAAAAGTGCAGTAAAATTACCGAGTCCCAATGCCGTCAGGTCCTACGGCTTTCCGCCTTCTATTTGAACGCTTCTGATACCGCTCAAACTGACCGGAATCAGTGTCGGAAGCATCAATAGTCCGTACCTGAAGTTACGCCGGAGCCCTGCTGGCGAATGCGGGCAGACACCTCTTTCTAAAACGCCGTAGAATCAGACGAATCCCATTTCAATACAAAAATCATCCGAGGTAAACGCGGGGGCAAAGCGAGTGCTAAAATCATCGTTTCCGACATCCTAAAACGAGGCAGCAAGGGTTTGTACCGAAGTTGTTCCCGATGCTTCCAAAGCAACGCTGCAAAAGGTTATCGGAGGCCGTATCAAAGTCGAGAGCATGACCAATACCGATGGCCGGCGGGGCACCGAAATGGGTTGGGGCTTAGGAAGCAAAATTAGCCCAAGGGTCGATTTCTCAGTATTTTAAGCAAGACTAATACAGATCATCATGCCTGTGATTGAAGCGAAATTAGGTTTCCTTTAAGTGTAATAAAAAGTCTGTTTCGGTACACCGTTAAATTTAACCAAGCGGTTTTTGGCATAACCCCAAAACAATTCGATGCCGTTAATGTGTTGCGCACCCCGGGCGAACTCGTCTGCACCATGATGTACCCT
>NZ_JADGLG010000080.1:0-6355 GCF_015235335.1 Neisseria sp. 19428wB4_WF04 | reverse complement strand
GTATTGGGCTGAATACCTAAGATATCGGCAGCAGAACGTGCGGTTACTTCCAATACAAAATATTCAAGCAGTTTTCTTTGCAGACTCTTCTTTAACTTACAGTGGGTTATCTTCATTTTGGCAGCCTGTCATGACTGCTAATCTACGTCAGCCCCAAAATTTTTTAAAAATCAAAAAACACCCGGACAGCGGGCAATGCTGGTCGGGTGTCGGTAAAAACACTTCGGCAGGCGTTGTGTCAAACGCTTATTTTACGGGGCAGTCTATGCGCGAAAGAAGGTCTGCCGCATAGGTTTGAAACTGCGTTTGCGCCCGCTTTCCTGCCGCAAGGAGTTTGCCCGCATCGCTGCCGGCAGCGTGCCGCTCGGCATATTGCAGGCCGGTAAAGCCGCACGGGCTTTGCCGGTAATGCATAAGGTTTACTTCATGGTCTTTAAAATGCGGGTGCCCTTTTTTCGGCAGATATACCACCGTAACCTGCAAAGCGTTTTTCTTCGGCACGATTTCATAACGGGCATGCTCATGTTTGAGCTGCTGTGTCATGACACCGGCAAACGTGCCGAGTGGCACTGTGCCCGTTTGCTTATGCAGGGTTATCAGTTTTTTCCATTGGTAGCCCTGCTCGCCCTCGCGGTAATATTCGGCCTGTGTTTCGTTACGGCCTTGCAAGCGGTAGGTTTCGCCCCGGTATTGGATTTGGCGGGGAATATCGGAAGGCGCCTGCGTTTGCTCGGGCAAAGTGATGGTGGTTGTGCGCCCGCCCAGGCATCCGCTTAACGCGAACAATGCGGTTGCGAGTAGGAAAAAGGATTTGTTCATATCGGGTTGCCTCCGTTGGTTAAAAAATATCGGCATCTGTTTTTCAGACGGCCTCACGCGTGTTCCGCCATCTTACGGCCTGCATCGTTTTACATGTATGCGCTGTGATTGAGCTTCAAACAGCCCTCCACAACACAGCTGCGGCTTTCTGCCGCGCCGGCCAAGTCTGCGGCAAATAAAAGAACCAGCACAAAGGGGTTAATGGTTTTTGCTGTTTCAGACATGGCTTTCCCTAGGCGGTGTTCATATAGAAACCAATATGTTGTGTTTGAAAACAACGGTTAAAGAGCAAACAAGATATTTGCCGGTATAGCTATTTTGAGGTTTCTACCACTTCTGTAACACAATACGGCATTTCCCATGCGCCGCCGGGGAAGCCTTTGCACATTCCGTGATATGCAAAATAAACGCGCTCGAAAGTCTGCCCGTTGTAGCGGTGGGTTTCCCGGGTCCAACAATCGCCGATACCGCGCCCTTTCATATAGCCGGTAAGCGTGCCCGAGTGGGCGGCATAATCGTTTAATTCAAAACCTTCTCCTGCTACACCGTGAATATGGGTGATCAGTTTTGTTAAATCTTTGCTGAAAATGCCGTAATAATTGGCACCGTTATAAGCCGCCAGCCAGCAGCTTCTTTCAACCAGCACCTGTTTTTCGGAAAGCGGATAAACCGTTATAAGGCTCATTTGTTGCCGAACAAGGGGCGTTTGGGTTGCTGTTTGAAAAATATTTTCCGACCGCTTTGTCGATTAGGGCATATTCCCTGCTGCCTTTGCTGATTTTGCGCGGCTTTTGCTGCAAAGGGATAACGGGGCGGACAACGGGCAGTTGGGGTTTTGCCGCAGTGCGGCTGTTGCAGCCGCGCTGTATCGGGGCATCGGGCACATCATAACACCCTTGCAGCTCGTCCATTTTCAGCAGGGTTTCCCGCGCGCCTTCAGGAGATAAGTTCCAAACATTGCCGTCTGCCCCTTTAAACACAACTGCGGCATTTTTATTGCGCAAAGCGGCCAGCAGGGTATCGGCCTGCTTCGGCGAGAGCGGCCGCACAATACCGGTTTTCAACGAAAAATCAAATTTTCCCAAAGGCCTGCCGTTTACATACAATATGCCGCCGGTCCCTTCTCCAACGGGAACAATACTGAGCTTCGCATCTGCCGCTCTGCCTGCCCCTGCTTTGCGGGTAAACAGAACCGAAACGGGGTTGTCGCTCTCGTCCGACTCATACCCGGCCGCGCGGCAGGTGCCGCCGTTATCGCAAACCGATTCCCAATCTTTTTCTGTAAACCAATTGCCGTGATCATCTCCTGCGTACGCCAAATCAGCGGCCAACGCGCAAGAGACGGAAAAGCCGTCATCACAGCAAGCAGTAAGTGTTTTTTCATATATCAATCCCCCCATCAGCAGAAACATTAAACCGGCCGACATGAAAACCTGCGCATCGGACACTGTGCCCGTTTGCCAGGCTCTGCTGCCATCCTTTTCATTTGAAAAATTTTTCCGTGCAGGCAAACAGGGTAACCCTGCCTACACCGCCCTATCCGTGTAAAGCGGCACCCCGGCGGCAGCGGCCATATTGTCCGCATAAGCCCTCAATTCCGGCGGCAGCACCAGCCCGCGCACCACCGTTAAATTACGCAGCAGCGGGAAAACGTGGATGTCTTCCATGCCCAAACCCGCGCCGTTCAAATGGTGCCTGCCCGCAACCTGCCGCTCCAAACCGGCCAAATCGGTATGCAGGGTGTGCAGATATTCACCGGTTTTCGCCAGATTTCCGGTAAAACTGCCGATATTGGCTTCTTTTTTATGAACGAAATAATCCACCGCACTCTGCGCGGCAAATTCGGGCAGCCCGATCTGCACCATACGCGGCTGCACCAGTTTGTTGATATAGGAGCCCGTCTTATCCAGCCAAGCCTGCACTTGGGGGCGGATTTCTTCTTTCAGACGGCCTTTCCCCGCCAAACCATCAACATAACGCACAATATCCAAGCTTTCACCCATATACGAGCCATCGGGTTTTTGCAGTATCGGCACCTGCTTGGCACCTATCATGCCGACAGGGGTGGCTTCGTCATCGTTTGCCAGCACGATTTCTTCTGCCGCCAAGCCGCGCAGGCCGAAAATCATGCGGGCGCGCACGCAGAAGGGGCAATGATCGTAAATATAGAGTTTCACGGCAGTTTTCCTATTTTCCTATTTGCCGGTTGCATCCCAACACCTGAAGGCCGTCTGAAAACCTTATAACTCAATGCCTTTGAGTTTGGCTACGGTGTTGATGTCTTTGTCGCCGCGGCCGGAAAGATTCACCAAAACCACTTGGTCTTTGCTCATGGCAGGCGCATTTTCCACCGCCCAGGCAAGGGCGTGGCTGGATTCGAGCGCGGGAATAATGCCTTCGTAGCGGCACAACAAATCAAAGGCCTGCAAGGCGGCATCATCATTAGCGGCGGTGTATTCCACGCGGCCGGTGTCGGCCAGATGGCTGTGCTCGGGGCCGATGCCGGGGTAATCCAAGCCGGCCGAAACCGAATGCGTGCCGAGCACTTGGCCGTTTTCGTCCTGCATCAGGTAACTGCGGAAGCCGTGCAAAACACCGGCAGGGGCTTTGCCGGTAATCGGTGCGGCATGGTCGGGCGTGTCGATGCCGCGCCCGCCCGCCTCCACCCCCACCAGGCGCACGCCCGCTTCGCCGATATAGGGGTAAAACAGGCCGATGGCGTTAGAGCCGCCGCCCACGCAGGCCACCGCCGCATCGGGTTGGCGGCCGATGGCTTCGAACATCTGCTCTTTGGCTTCGTTGCCGATTACGCATTGGAAATCGCGCACCATTTCGGGATAAGGCGCGGGGCCGGCAGCAGTGCCGATGATGTAGAAAGTGTCGTCCACCCGCGCCACCCATTCGCGCATGGCTTCGTTCATGGCATCTTTGAGCGTGCGGCTGCCGCTGTCCACGCCCACCACATTGGCGCCCAACAGCTTCATGCGGAACACGTTGGGCGCCTGGCGGATAATGTCGTCAGCCCCCATATAAACACGGCATTCCATGCCGAAGCGGGCGGCAACGGTGGCGGTGGCTACACCGTGCTGGCCGGCGCCGGTTTCGGCAATCACGCGTTTTTTGCCCATGCGTTTGGCCAGCAATGCTTGGCCGATGGTGTTGTTGATTTTGTGTGCGCCGGTGTGGTTGAGATCTTCGCGTTTGAGCCAGATTTGCGCACCGCCGAGTTGTTCAGACAGGCGTGCGGCGTGGTAAACGGGGCTGGGGCGGCCGACATAGTGTTTCAGGTCGCTGCGGAAAGCCGCCCAGAAAGCGGGGTCGTTTTTGGCTTCTTGATAAGCCGCCGCCAGCTCCTGCAGGGCGGGAATCAGGGTTTCGGAAACAAACACACCTCCGTGCTCGCCGAAAAAGCCTTGTGAATCGGGGGCTTGATAGTTCTGCATGAATCTTCCTTATGATAGGCGGCGGATAAACTCCGCTATTTTGGCAACAGATTTGATGCCCGCCGCGCTTTCTACGCCGCTGGACACATCAACCGTTTGCGCGCCTGTTATTCTAACAGCTTCGGCCACATTTTCAGGCGTGAGGCCGCCTGAAAGTATCCAATGGCCGTTGAGTTTTTGCGGCAGCATCCGCCAGTCGAAGCTTTGGCCGGTGCCGCCGTATTCGCCTTCGATGTGGGCATCAAACAGCAAGGCGCGGGCATCGGGATAAGTTTCGAGCGCCGAGATGATGCCGGCAGTGTTTTGCACACGCACGGCTTTGATATAGGGGCGCGCAAAACGGCGGCAGAATCCGGGCGGCTCATCGCCGTGAAACTGAATGATGTCTACCGGCACCTGCGCGAGAATTTCTTCGATGCGCGCCGCTTCTTCATTGACAAACAGAGCCACCACGCCGACAAACGGCGGCAGCGCCCGCACAATGCACTGCGCCGTTTCTATGCCCACGGCGCGCCTGCTTTTTCCGTAAAACACCAGCCCCACCGCATCAACGCCCAACTCGGCGGCGGCGGCGGCGTCTTCAGGGCGGGTGAAACCGCAGATTTTGATACGGGGCTTCATCATCTTTTCCGGCAAACTCAATAGTGGTTGGGAATTTATACAATAGTTCGCTAATATCTGCAAAATTTCAGACGGCCTTTGCAGTGATGGTTTCAATCGGGCAAAACCGTGTTAAGCCCTTTGCCACCGGCACCCTATGGATTTTAAGATAAAGCCGTGCAGCAACTCTATGCTGTTTTTTCAAATTTAAAAGGATAAACCGTTATGAACCATATCAAAATTTTGTTGCTCTCTGCCACTCTCGCTCTAACCGCCGCCGCGTGCAGCTCGTCCGCCGCCGACACGCCTGCCGTTGATGCTGCTGCCCAAGTTCAGGAAAGCGCGCCCGCCGATATCGGCGCTGCCGATGCCGCGCAGCAATAACGCCGCCCTATCCGGCTGTTTCAGGCCGTCTGAAAACTTTTTCGGTTTCAGACGGCCTTTTCCTTACCCGGCCGCCCCACCTTAATTAATTGTTTCAAGTTTAAGCAATGGGTTTCAGACGGCCTGACCGTTCCCCAATCTGTTTTATCGGTTTCAGACGGCCTGACCATACCCAGCCTGTTTGAAACCATAGACCGCAGTATATTTATGCTGCCTGATCAACGGGCAGGACGGTGTTGATTTGGGCGGGCTATGGGCTCGAAACCTTGTGCTTTAACCCAAGCCGTGATTTCGGCCTGCACTTCTTCTGCGCCGCCCGCGCTGCCGATGCGCACGCCGGCTTCGTCTTCACCCAACTCTTCGAGAACCGCCATTTGCGAATCGAGCATACCGGCTTTCATATAATGCCCTTTGCGCGCCCTCATGCGCTCGAGATTCACTTCATACGGCGGGGAAAGGTGGACAAACACCACCCTGCCCCCGGCTTCGCGCAGAATGTCGCGGTAGTGGCGCTTGAGCGCCGAACAGGTAACGATGCTGTAGGGCTCGCCTGCCTGCGCCTGCCCGCTCATCCAATCACGCAGGTTGCGCAGCCACGGATAGCGGTCTTGATCGGTGAGCGCAATGCCCGCGCCCATTTTGTCGCGGTTTGCCTGCGTGTGGAAATCGTCGCCCTCGGCATAAGGGCATTGGAAATGCTGTTGCAGGGTAAGGGCGGCGGTGGTTTTGCCGCAGCCGCACACGCCCATCAGCACGAAATGTACGGTATCCATGATATTGCTCCTTAATTTTATTCACAACGAAATTTTCTTACATCTATTCGAATAAAAATTGAACTAATTTATTGTTGATATTAATTGGGGCTGTACTAGATAACTAGGGAAATTTAACTTCAGGTTAGAATAATCCCTATGAGAAAAAGTCGTTTAAGTCAGTACAAGCAAAACAAACTGATTGAACTATTTGTTGCAGGTGTTACCGCCCGCACAGCGGCGCAATTAGTTAGCGTCAATAAAAATACCGCTGCCTATTACTTCCACCGTTTGCGCTTACTTATCTATCACAACAGCCCGCATCTGGAAATGCTTGATGGTGAAGAGAAGTTGATG
>NZ_JADGLG010000007.1:0-65768 GCF_015235335.1 Neisseria sp. 19428wB4_WF04 | reverse complement strand
AGAGTTTGATACACCGTCCGGCCTTGGAACTGCTTTTGGGCGGGGACTATATCAGACAGAAGCGTAATGTGGTGTTGGTAGGCGGACCGGGTACGGGCAAAACGCATATTGCCACAGCACTGGGTATCGAAGCGGCGACACAAGGATTTAGGGTACGTTTTTGGAATGTACTGGACTTGGTCAACAAATTGGAAGCAGACAAAGACGAAGGCCGTCTGAAACTAACCGAACAGCAATGTCGGTACGATTTGTTGATTCTTGATGAGTTGGGGTATCTGCCGTTTAGTCAGAAAGGCGGGGCGCTGCTGTTTCATCTGATGAGCCAACTGCATGAAAGGACGAGTGTTGTCATGACGACCAATTTGGCTTTTAGTGAATGGGTGAAGCTGTTTATGGATGAAAAGATGACGGGTGCTTTACTGGACCGCCTGACTTATTGCTGCGATATTTTTGAGACGGGCAATGATTCTTACCGGATGAAACACCGCTCATAGGGTGGCTCAATTTTAGACCACAACTGTGGCTCAGTTTTGGAATGGAATTGACATCAGCCGTTGTGCTTTGAGCACGCGATCAATTTCCGAAGCAATTTGGAGATATGAACGGTAATTCTTCATTGTATTTAAAAAATAATAAATTTAATGAATTATATCATTTTTTTGATAAAAATACATAAGATAAAAAGGCTGTCTGAATAAAATCAGACAGCCCCCTATTTATTAACTCCATAAATATGGAGGATTTCGGTATTCGGATTGGCTTTTCAGAGCCATCCCTTCCCGAAATATCCTCAAATCAACAATTTATTTTGCGGCAAGCTTGGTTTTTTTTACCCTGCCTTTCCAAAAGTTTGACTGCTTTTTTGTCGAAAGAACAAAATATTTCACCTCCCAGCCAGTTACCTTCATAAGCAATCACACCGTCTGCAAAATCGCCGCTGGCTTCCAGTATGGACAATCCGGCTTCGACTGCAGGCCGGTTCATGGCCACCTTTTCCGTATTGAGCAAATCACGTACAGTTTGGGCTGCTTCCTCCCTACTCAGCTTGGCACCACGCTGTAATATCCAAACCAATTCGCATAAACTCGGCAAGGAAACCGCCACCAAATCTGCGGAACGCAAGAGTTCAGAGGCAACAGCAGCCTGCTTCGGATCATCCTGCAAAACTGCACGCAGCAGAATGTTGGTATCGGCGGTAATCTTCATTCCTGCCCCGCCCAGCCGGAGGCAGCTATTTCATTGATCTCCTCCAAAGTGAGAGGCTTTTCGGCTTTGCCGGCATGACGCCCGATAAAGTTCTCTATCGAGCCTTCCGCTTGGGCAGCGCGCATTCTGATTTCGCCGTTAGGCAGCTTGTCGAACTCCACCTTCTGTCCCGGGGCAAGCCCTAGGTGTTGCAACAAATCACGCTTCAGCGTTACCTGTCCCTTGGCAGTAATAGATAAAGTCCCCATTTCTTATCTCCTATTTTATAGATGACCATAGATAATACAATTTAAATGTAATGCGTTTTTTCATTACCGTCAAATTTTTCTGGAGCGTACGAATATATCGAACTGGTTTTTATCGCCCGATTTGTGATTGTCTCTATGTTTACGCCTTACCTTGCTCACAGTGGACTCACTGCAATTCAACGCTGATGCAATTCCGGCAATACTGACACCCTGCATGGTCAACTGAATGATGTGCTTATAACGAAGCACTAGAACGTGCGGCCATTGACGATGATGGAAACGTAACAATCAAAAACAGATAAGGGAAACAAAAGGAAAACGTCTATGGAAACACTTATAGCCTTAGCAATATTTATCGGGCTATGTATAGCAGTACTAAAAGCAAGCTCAAGCAAATGTAAGGTCGCGCGCGTTTTGTCACTACTTTGCATTTTTTTTGTCATGCCGCCCCAAAGTCTGTTAGATGACAAAAATAATGCAAAAGGAAATTTTAAACCCCGACTTTAATCGGGGTTTATTGCATTTAAAATTTGTAAACTAAGTTGTCCTCATACGAGGCATCCTTACTTAACTTGGCCTGCACGGTTAGGCGCGTGGCTTGGTCAAATGCCTGCCAATTATCCAGCCGCATTGATACGATTGTGTTGATGTAGTCGATAAACTCGGAGCGAGTCGAACTAAAAAACAGATACGGCGGGCGGGTTAGGCTTACCAGCTTTAGATAGTCCACCAAGCCGAAGCGGTTGGCTTGCGCATAGGCGGCCTGAGTGGTGGATAAATACGGCGGGTCGAGCACAAGTAACGCCTGAGGATTGTCTGAAAATTGCGGGATTAGGTCTATATAGGACTGCCGCATTATCTCCAAGCCGTCTAAGTAGTCGTCGGCCACAGGGTAATCAGACAACGGTAATTTGTAATACCACTCGGCCTTATATAGCTGCTGCCAGCTTGCGGCTTGTCGGCCGCTGAACAGGAACCAAGACGAAACGACCACATGGCATTTGAAACCGTCGAACCGCTCTATATCTTGGATAATGATTTGCTTAAGATCATCGGGTATGCGTTGGTTTTTGCCGAAGCCATCAAGATGTTGTGCGATCAGGTGGCGCAGGCGGTTAATGTCGGGGATGGCTTTTACGCGGGCGGCGTAGTGGTCGTAATCGTTATATATGACACGCGCGGCGGGCTTGACGCGCTTGGCTACATGAGCCAGTAAACCACTGCCTCCGAATACATCGACAATCGTCCAACCTTGGCCGTTGCCGGGTATATTATCCAGCACGTTGAGATAGTGCTTAATGAAATTGCGCTTTTGCCCTGCAAATGGAAGCGGTGCCTTTGAGTAGTATTTTTGCATCATAATTTACTTGCTCTCAGGCACTCTTTTGGTGCTCTTAAAATAGTCAATAAAAAATGATGCTCTCAGGCATTCTAAAATGATTACTTACTGAATGTATTGATTGTTTTACAGCGGTTACACTTAATTTGTACGCTGCCGCTGCCTTTGGACAACAGCTTTAAACAGCGGGCGCAGCGTAATTCGCGATAATTAACCATGTCGCATTCACTCCGTTTAAGGTACAATCCCCGCCGCCTAGCTAGGCAAGGCGGCCCTAGAAGTCAATGCAGGCCATATCTGCTTGGCTGGCGGGCAATTGTTCCAGCACCTGCCCGTCGCCGCCCCTCATTAAAATCTCTAAATTGCAATCCTCCTTATTTCACATATGCCCTAAACCACACACCTCGAAGGTCGAGCGCATAGTTAGTGGCAACGTCAAAACCTGTTTCCGTTACGTTTTGGATATAGTGAACCCTTGCGGCAGCAGACACAATATCAAGCGTTATTTGCACATCGGGTCGCTCTTTAAATGCCTTTGGCCAAGGGCAAGTAACAAACCGAGAATTAACCAAAGGCTTGCCGCCGTTAAATTGCTCCAATTGCTGGCGGGTGTAATACCCTTCCTGAAATTCTTGGTAAGGCGGCACAGCACTGTTTTGCTTCAACCTATTGAACTCATCGGCGATGCGGTCGCACAGACGCTCTATTTGTTGCTTAAGTGTCATTGCAGTGCCTGCTCAAAACGGGCGACGAAATCGGTATCGGTATCGCCTAAATTCAAAGTGGTTTCCACGGCGGCTTTCTGCTCGGGCGACAACACTTGAGATTCGTCGATACGCAAGCGTTTACCGATTTGCTCGGCCATTGCTGCGGCACCGCTTTTGTCTTCTTTGATGTAATTGCCCACTTCTTTCAGGGTGTCGTAGGCTTCTTCTGCACCGTCTAAGATTTCGGTTTTAACTTCCTGTTTTACATCATTTTTAGCGGCATCAATCAGCTGTTGCGTTTTTTGACTGGAGTAAACGGTAGATTCAGATGCAGGCGCGTTGTCGTTAATGGCTGCATTTCCGCCTGAAGCAGCGTTGTCGATGCGGGTTTTAAGCTCATTGAGCGCGCCCACCAAGCTTTCTTTATGCTCGGTCTGCAATGACGATTTATGGCCGATGTCGCCCTTAATGCCCTTAAGCACTTCACCGGCTTTATCGATAAACTGATTGATACGTTCGATTAATTTCATGTTTTTTATCACTTATGACATGGCTAAAATCAGACGGGCAACAAAATCGGGAGCCTCTTCCTCAGACGGCCTGAAACTTTGCAGCCACGCGGTAAAGTCATCAAAGGTTTTGCCCTGATTTTCGGGCTGGGCGAGCCAAACCTTATATAGGTCGTCGTCAAAACGCCGTTCGGCATGGGCAATGTTGCCGCGGTAAACGCGAAAATTAACCAGCATGGCTCGTCCCTTTGATGATTTCGACGGCAATATCTCCGCTCATCTGCACAAGGCCGTCTGAAAGTCGGGTAAAAGCAACGTCGGCAATATAAGCACCTTCTTTCAGCTTGGCCGACTGCTCGGCAGGCAAGGTCAGCAACACGCGGTTTTGATCGGGAAACACATCCGCGGCAAAGGCTGCCGCCGCGTCATTGCCGAATTTCGGGCGGATGCGGGCAAGGGTATTCACGCCGTAAAGGGCGGAAATGCCGTAGTCGTCCAAAATATCGAACAGCAGCGTGATTTCCACGGTTTCGCCGCGCTTGAATATTAAAGGCTTGTTCATGGGGAAAGTTTACGTTTTCAGACGGCCTTATCAGGGTGCAGGCCGTTCACTACACGGGGATATCGGTAATTTGCAAATCGGGAGCCTGCCCGATAATCTTATTGGTACGCTTGTCGTAAAACACGCTTTGGCCGTTCGCCGCCTGACCACTCAAAACGATGTTGCCACCACCGTGTGCGCGGGCGGCAAAGCTGCCGCCGCCCAAATCCCCCGTGATTTTGGCAATACCACGCTGCTCGCGGTTAAAAATGGCATTAAATTGCTCAAAAAGGTTCATTTTTAAAATCGCCTTAATCGTCCAAGTAGCGGTTGATAACCACCGTTTGCAATACGCGCGGGGCCTCGTTTTCAATATCGACGGTCAGCGTTACACCCGTTACCACGCCTTGCCACGCCCCCGCAGGCTCCTGTATCTGCCAAATCTGCCCCAATTGCGCCAACGGCAAGGCATATTTGTCGGATACGGGCAGGGTAACGGTTTCGGTTTTGTGCGTGCCGGTATCGCTCAATGCCGCCACACCCGCCGCCTGAAGCACGGGCATGTCGGTATAAAGCGGCCCCGTAACGGCGGCGGCTCGCGGCTCGCGGTTGCCCGTTTTGCGGTAAACGTCCGCGCCTTTGCCTTTGGCATGGTCGGCATACACAAATACACCGCCTGCCAGCGGTTTAACGCTGCGGCTGCCGCTGATACTCAAAATAACGGATGCCGGCACGGAAACATCGGGCGACGCGGCAGATACTTCCCATGCAGGCTTTTTCCAGCGGGGTTTAATGTTGATTTCGGGATTACCGGGATGGCTCTCGACAAACGCCCCTGCCGCCTGCGCCAATTCCTGTAAAACTGCCATCGGCGTTTTATCGGTTGATGCGTAGATGCCGGCAGGAATCAGCCAATCGGCCGCCCGCCAGTCGGTTAATCTGATACCCGTGTTTTTAAGTTGGGTATCGGCAATTTGCCGCGCATAAATAGGCGCATCAAACACACCGCCTGCCTGCACGGCGTAGCTCTCGCCCAAACGGGCGGTAACGCTGCGGCCTGATACCGTGTAGCTTTTTTGCCCAAACGCACGGTTGTCTCGGTATTCCTCAGCCAATATGACAAAAAGCCCGCCATTAATATTGACGGTAATCACCGCTTCACGACCTTTTGCCCGCTCATCCATACCCAGCCGGGCAAAATCATCGGGCGGTACAGTTACCGTACCCTGCCAACAATAACCGCCCATATCGGCGGTAAACGATGCCGATAACAGCGTGAGCGGGGTATCGTCAAACGATGCGGATACGGTATTGACTATCATATAAGCCTTTAATACGGGGGTTTTAAGTTCGGGATGGCAGGTAAACGGTATCGGAATACTGCCGGAGCTATGCCCGATAACGCGGCGGCGGAAACGCAGCGGCATCTTATCGGGCGGCGGGCGCAAGCCGCATACATAAGTATTGTCGGGCGGTTGCGGCGGCACAGGCTCGGCGGGAATTTCGTACCACTCGCACGGCACGGGCAAGGCGGGCAGGCTTACCGATTTTCGGCAGGCCGCCGTTGGCGCACGGGCGGAAACGTAAGCATCCAATGCAAACACCTTGCTTGCAGACGGCCTAAACTCATGCAGCCCGCATTTGCGCAATTCGGCGGCCACGCCTGACGGTTGACGGCCACACCTTGCCAAAGACGCACCGCCCGACATATTTGCGCGGGTTTCGCGCCTCAAATCCGCCATACCGCTGATATTGGCTGCAGCTTCGCCGCCATACAGCACGGCAGGGGTATATACGCTTCTTTGTTTGCGCTTCAGGGCTGCCATACCCTGCACGGCAGCCTGCATACAGGCGGCCACATCTACCGCATCCATATACACACCGGCACAATCCAACGCTACGGGCAAGCCGTCTGAAAAACCGCCTTGCATGGCCGCACGCATAGCAACGGGCGGCAGCACGAATCCGAACGATGCCGACACCATCGGCCGCACAGGGTCGCGCCAAGGGTTATAACCGTAGTCACGGTCTTTATCAGGGGCAACCGAGCCGCCGTCTTGCACGTCGCCCAACCGCCGTTTGAGCGGTAAAGGTAATGCCGCAACGTTACGGTCGGCAGCAATCGGCAAGCCGAACGGCAACGGCAAGGCATCGGGGGAAGTGGCGCGGGTATCGCTCATGGTGTGTTATTCAGGCGGCCTAGCCGCTTTCGGGCACGGCGGGGCGCACAAAATCATAGGCAACCGGTTCGTATTGCCTTTTATGGTCAAGGGCTAATACCAAATAGTCGCGGTCGGGGTTAATGCGGTCGAGCAGATAAGTGCCGTCGGGTCGGCTCCACACCCCGCGCACTAACGCAAACGTTTCGCGCTCGAATAAGAGGATGCGCTGCTCGGCGGGCTGGCCGCCCACGGTCAAAATACCGTCGCCGCGCCCGGCAATAAAACCGCCGCCGTGGCTTCTGCCGTAGTGGCTGATCGTGCGGGTTTTGACTGCGCCTAACAGTCGTGCGGCATGGCAGGCGCGGCGGTACAGGCATTTGCGGGTTTTAAGCGCACCTTTTAAAGGCTCTTGATGGCGCGGGCGTCGGTAAAACGCTGTGCGGGATTTAAAAATCACAATTTAAATTTCCCATGCCGTGGTATTCAGAACAAAACAGTCGCGGCCTTCGTTATAATCGTTTGTATTGAATTTAACGAAACGGTCGCCGCTGTCGTCCAGATTATCGAAAAATTCCAACTCCCGAACGCTCGGCAAATACTCGCGGACGGCCATAATTCCGCCAAACAAACCCCGAATGGAAAAGAATTGGCTTCTGTCAAGATAAAATCTTTCCAACAAAAAGATTTCCCATGCGGAAAAGCCGCCGCTAATCGGGTCCGGGTAACTGACACCCCTCAGTTTTTGGGCAACCGTACTGCCGCAGCACGCTATATTGCTGTTTAATTGGTCGTATGAAGAAGCCAATGATAAATAATCAACATCGACGTTATAGGTTTGGTCAGGCGAATTCAAAACATAACCCAACCCGGCGTTACTGCTATCGATATACTGATAATTCTTACTGGAAGATTTCAAAAGTACGCAATTTTTGCCATCGGAAGGGGCGAGACTATTGAAATCGCCGAAATAAAGAATCTGACAATATCTGCTATCCTGATTAGAATCGCTCACATTGCCTGCATTGACCAATAAGCAGAATGTGCGACCGTGGCCTACAAGTAGCCATCGGGCTCCGGTTGCCCGAGTTGATAACAAGGGAAAATAACCGCCGCCGCCAAATTTCTTAGTCCCCGTTTCTTTTGCCGTCATCTCATGGAAACCGCGCACTTCCGCTGCGCGGTCGTATTGGTTGTTAACACTCAGCCAGCAACGGCTCGCCTTATTATGCTTGCTGCGGAAGGCAATATAACTGCTGTCTTCAAAGGCTGCTTCCCAGTCCAACGCCTGCTTGTCGCCGTAGCCTGTAACCAAGCAGGCTTTTAAAATGGTCTTCAGGCTGCCTGCGGCGGCGGTTAGCTGCGGCGCGCCCTCATCGGTCGATTGGAATAAAGTAACCGGCACACGTTCGGTTTTAAACATGGTTTAACCTGCCTTTTAAAATCGGTTTCAGATGACCGATTTTCGCGTGCGCGTGAGGATTTGGGTTGGCGATTGCTTTCATCACAGTAAAGGCCGTCTGAAATTTTCAGACGGCCTCATTTAGAAAGCCCCCTGCCTTGTGAACCCGCCACCGGCGACGGCAAAGCAGGGGGAGTTGTTAAAGCGCATTATATACCTTACTCATCGATAACGGTATTACCACGCAGGCAGGCGGAAAATCCGTCGCGCTCGGTCTGCTTAACCGTAGTCGGCTGCACCGCCCGCAGAATCCAAACAGGCGTCGGCGTACCGTAGGTATTAAAGCGCACACAGTTGCCACCCGCCCAGCCCCCGCCGAATGCCAAGCGGTTGAGCGTGAAATAAGGCTTGCCCGTCGCGGGATTGAGCGGGGCCAAATCGCTCAAAGTGTCGCCCTTGGCTATCAAGCCCAGCCGCTCGCCGTACAGCTCGTATTGGGCGTCGCCGGTAAAGCGCAGCAGCCAACGCTCGGTAATCGCGCCGTTGCTGGTGAGCTTAATCGGGTAGTTTTTGACATCCAACCGCGACAAAACGGGATTGCCGCGGATTTCATCCGCCCAAACGTTATCCCAAGCCTGCTGCGAAAACGGTTCGGTTGCACGCACCAACAAATCGCCGCCGATTAAGGCGCTGGATACATAGGTCGATTCTTTCGGGTAATCGCGCCCCACGGGAAACTGCAATTTCAGACGACCTGAAATATCCACGCCCATCACGCGGTTTTCTTCTTCCCACGCCTGTACCGCCGTGAGCGGGTAGGTGTAGTCCGACAAATCCAACGGCTCGGCAAACGTGATTGTGCCTGCCGCCAAATCATAGCTGTACTTATCGGCCAACACATGCTTGCCTTTGGCATCCACCAAACAAATGCGGTCGCTGTTTTGGCGGTTGAGCTGCACGGTTTGATTACCCGTAAACGTGCTGCCCAAATCCTGCTTGATGCGGTTGCCGATCACAATCATATCGCCTTTACGGTACACCGGCACGCGGCCGTCTGAAGGCAGGCGCACGGAATCGATGCCGATAATACTGGAATCCAGCGGAATATTGTCTTGGGTCACACAGTTGAAGCGCAGGAAGTCTGCATAAAACAATGCCCCGCCTTCGATGCTGAAAAAACCTGTCTCATAGTGGATTTTACCCTTAAGCTCACCTTCAATCTCACCCAAGGCATTTGACCGCCCCGTCAATGTGCGCACTTGGCCGTCTGCACCTGTTTCCGTGGCATACACGGTAAAACTTTCGGGCTTGACCGGCGCAGCGGGGGTGCGTCCGACAAAATTGCCGATTTTAGTATTCGGCTCGCCTACAATTCCCGCAACTATTTTAACGGTGGCAAGGTTAATCGAAATATCCGACATCACAATCTCGCCGGTGCGCGTATTGATACTGCCGATAACATCGCCCGTGCCGGTTTTGTAGTCCCAGTTTTTATATAATTGGCCTCCGCGCTCAATGATTTTGGTTTCGCCCGCCGTAAAAGCCCATGTATCCGTAACCACACGGCTGCCCGCATAACCGCCGCGTAACACGTTAAAACTCATCGTCGGCACGGTTTCGGTGCGCTCCATCGCCCGCACTGCTTCAGACGGCATCACGGTAGCCGAAACATAGGCAAAGTTGACGGTAAAACTATCCAACTCATACTCTTGGCCGCGGATATTGATTTTTTTAGCGCCGGAACCTATTTCGGCCAACGCATCTTGATAACCAAACGCACGAATTTTAAAGGCAGATGCAGGCAGCACAATAGAGCCGTCGGCATAATTGATACTGGTTCCCGCCAGCACTTTTCCGTTCATCATCAGGCTGCCTTGGCCGTTATCGCTTATTTCGGCCGTGAACGATTGGTTATCGTATTGATGGTCTGTTTTGTCATATTCGTAACGCCCGAACAAGCCGCCCTCGCCGATTTTGATACGGGTGCGCTGCGTGCCGGCAACAGATACCAACATCCGCACAAACATGTTCAGCGATCCCGGTGCAGTTTTGCCAACTGAGATGCGCAACGTATCCTGCATGCTGTCGCGTACCTCGGTTTTAACCGGCAAATCGGTGTACTCCTGCCAGTTGATACGCACGGTGGACGCATTAATACCCGACGATACCCACACACGGCCGGCATCGTAAAACACATCGCCTTCGGCATGACCAGTCAGCTTTCCACCGCTGTTATCCGTAGCGGTTTTTTCTTCTCCGTCATTCCACGTCATACTCAAGGTACCGGGCTTGATTCGGCCCGCTGCCTGTTTCGGATATACCGCCCAACCTTCCACGCTTTTGGCAACGGAGTCCGTGCCCGCTTTCTCGGCTTTAAATGTTTTGTAATCAGATTCCGGCGACCATGCAAAAACAAGGTTGGTACCGACATCGGGCAGGGTCGGCAACGACACCACCGCCGACCCGGTCGGCTCTACCGTGCCGCAGGGGTTGTTTTCGCCATCACGCAAAATACCGTCGCCCATATCGCGCAGGGTGTACCACACTCCCAAGCTCATAAACGATACGGTCAGGCTGCCCCGCAACGGCGCAGGTTGCAACAGCGGTGCCCATTGCGTGCCTTGGTTGGTATCTTTGATTTCGATATAGGTCGAGTTTCGGGCGGCAGTCTGCACCGCACCCGGTACGGCGGTTACGGTTAAAGCAAAACTCGCCGGCATATCCGCAATCAGGCCGCGTTTGTAGTCGATGTTGACAATATTACCGCCTTTTTTCAGACGGCCTTGCGCATCGTCTTGCCACCCCTGTATTTTGACCGTACCCGGAATAACGGGATGCTCAAGCCAAATATTGCCGGATACCGCGCCCTCCGACTTAAACATGACACGCTCCGCCCCCGCAGGAACCCACGCTTCGGCGGCCACAGGATACTGGTCGGCATAAGGGGTTTCCACTGTGGATGTCGGCACCAGCTTTTCATAAATGCTGTCCACCCGCAGCTCCAGCGAGCCTTTATTCAGGGCTTCGGCCAACGGGCGCACCCCGTAGTAGGTCGCCGAATCGGCAACCTGCGTTTCCAGAATGGCCGTGCCGTTGCCCGCGTAGCCTTCCACAGGGTAGGCGGTGCCGTTGTAGTCGTCGCTCAAAGGGTTGTAGATTTCCATTTTCAGCACGCGCCGCTGTATTTCTTTCACACCGCCGCCCGGCAGCGGAATTTCAAACGTGCGCACTTCGTGTTCCAAATCGGCAATCCGGAAATACTGATAGCGGATGATGTTTTTATTGCCCGATGTTTCGCGCATTTCCAAGCAGTATCGCTCGCCCACTTTCGGCAACGGAGCCTCGATACGCTGATAAGCCTGAATCATGCGGATGCCGGCCATGTGTCGGCCAAGCAGGGTCATGCGGCTTTCCACGGTCGGTACACTGTATGCTTCGATGCGCGGCATGATTTCGGCGCGGCTCTCGCCGTAATTACGCGCCTTAAATGCCAAAAACGACACGTTATCTGCTTTCGGCGGCTCGGAAATAATAAAGTGCGCGCCGTAAAGCGGCTCCGCATCCGCCCGCAACACACCCGAATACAGCAGGCGCGCATCAAAACTGCCCATTGTGCGGTCAACGTCGGATACCGGCGGAAAAATCTCGTTGTCCTCGCCCGTCAGTGGCGTTCCGACCATCAATCCGCCGCCGTCGGGCGTGTCGGTCAAGCGTTGGCTGGGGTAAATCTGCAAATCCTGCTGGGTTAATCGCGTGGTTTTTGTCATGTTTTAAAACCTGTTTAAATCGTCATTAACAATATAGCGGCGGTGTATTTGTCGCCGTCTGTTTCGGGCGTAGCATATCGCACCGGCTCAATACGATTCATCGTGGCATCATGTAATCTAAATGCCACGTCGAAGGTGCGCCCGTCGTAATGGGTCAGCTCCATTTCCAGCGCGGGCGTATCGCTCCACTCTCTCAAGGTGTGCAGATCGCCGCGCTTGAGCCACGCCCAATCGCCGCCCAACGTAACCGGCCTGCCGTTGAGCTTAATGCCCTGCTGAATCACCAAGCCGCCCGACAAGGTACGCTGCGGCGCGGCCTGCGCCACTTTCGACCACTCAAATTCGTCGAGCCAGCGCATATCCTGCGGCAGCCGGACAATCGCGCCGGTGTCCTTTCGCTTTAGTTGCCAATAATCGTTTGCCATTTTATAAACTCCTTCAAGATATAATAAAAAAAGCCCCGCACAGGGCGGGGGATAAGGGCTTCACTTGGTCGGGTTGCGTGGATTTTTTTCAGACGGTCTAACTCATACGATGGAGTCCCGCTTGCAGCTGAACTAACAATTCCTGCCCGGCTTTTTCAACGACTTTGGCATCCCGGGCATTTAGGGCTGATTCAAGTTGTTTAATCACACTACTTGCAGCATCACCAAGCCCGTCAAGTTTGAGATTATCCAAATTTCCGAGATTTAAGCGGCTGCCGCCATCCTTGTTACTTGCCGCCGCTTCGCGCTGCCTTTGCTCTTCCTCCGCCTTTTCCCGCTGTCGCTGTTCTTTTTGACGGGCGTATAGGGTTTCCTGCGCCTGCAACGCCCGCGCCCATTCACCCGCCACATCGCCTTGGCCGTTTTTGGCTGCTGCCTGCTGCTTGGCTCTCAATTCCGCCAACTTGCGCTGCTGCTGCAAGGCATAACCCGCTTCTTCGTCGCCGTTGATGGCAGCCAATTCCGCTTCAATCGACAAGCGTGCGTCCGTGGCCTCGTCTTTAAGCTGCACCAGCTTTTGCCGTGCCGCTTCAATGGAATTTTGCAGGTTGGCAAGGCTGGTTTTATCCAGCTTGCCGGCAGCAGCGCCCGCCGCGGTGGTCGCACGGATAAGATGGCCCATGTTAACCGTGCCGTCTGAAATAGCGGCGTTTAATTCTTCCTGCGCGCGGTTCGCATCTTTTATGCTGTTTAAAAACTGGTCGGCATAAGCGCGCCAGCCTTTGCGCAAAAAGTGCGTGCCTTGTTCGGTTAGGCCGTGTAGCAGATTGTTATAGCGCACAAACTCTTCGCGCGTGAGTTTGACCACACCGTAGGTGCTGCTGATACCTTGATGCAGGGCGTTGACTTTTCGGGTCGCCGATTCAGATGCGCCGGCTACTTTCTCCATGCCGTCGGCAAGCTCTTTGTTGGATTTCCCCGCACCTTGCGCCGCCCGTGCATGATTATCGGCAGCTGCGGCCGCTTTGTTATGGGCATTAGCCGCCGTATCACCCGCCTTGGCCGACTGCGCCTCCAGTTCGGCGGTGCGCTGTTTAACTTGTGCCAACACCTGATCATATTGGGCTGCGGTAATCGCACCCGCCTCAAATGCGGCTTTAGCCTCTGCCGCCACGCGGCTTAAATCGGCGGCAGCGGCAGCCGTTTTGATGGATTCGGCCATCGCGTCATAAGCCGTTTTGGCTCCCGCCGCACCTTCTTTAGCCGCATCGTTCAGCCGCTGGATTTGCTCTTTTGTCAGCACCGCCGCATCGCCGCTCTTTTGCAACTGCGCGCGGAACGCCTCAAACTCGGCACGGCTTTGCAGTTTGCCCATCATCTGCTCAAAACCGTTGCGGATTAAGCGGGCATCTTCAATCCCCGCATCTTTAGCAGCCGCCGAAGCCGCCTGCCAATCGGCAAACGCTTCTTTGGCTTTACTGCTGATTCCTGTTGTGGCGGCTTCCGCATCCACGCCGATTTTGGCAAAGGCTTCCGCCACCTTAGACGGCACAATTTTGGCTTGGTCGGCGATTTTTTCAATTTCACCAGCCGCTTTTTTCGCTTCTCCGCCGATTTCGGCCAACGGTTTTTTCAATGCCGCCAAATCTTCGGCGCTGCCGCCCATTTTGGTAAAAGCTTTTTCCCAATCTTTTTCTGCGGATAATGCCGCTTTTCGGGCGGCAGCGGCGGTTTTTTCCGCTTCATCGGCAGCCTTTCGCGTAACAGTCTCCTGCGATGTGCCGATGGCTTGCTCGGCTCGCTGTTGAGCCTGCTTGGCGGCTTCTGCGGCATCAATCGCAGCCTGCGCCGCTTTATCGTAGGTGGTGCGGGCTTCTGCTTCCAAGCGGGCATAACGTTGCGATTCCGTTTCCATCGCCCGCTCCACAGCCTGCGCCGTTTTGCTCTCAAAAGCCAACGCTGCTTCGTGCGCTTTGGTCAGGTGCTTTTCAGCCGCCGCAGCCATTTGCGCCGCCGCCTGCTCGTATTCTTCACCCAAACCTAAAAAGTTGAGATCGCCCAAGCCTTGAGCCACTTTACCCAAGGCACTCAATGCCGTCCCGGCAAACGTATCAAACAGAATGCCTATACCGGCCACCCCGTCGCGCAACGCACCCAAACTGATATTAATCCCGTCTATAATTCCCTTAATCAGGTCAAAATCCTGTTCCGCGTCTGCACCTAAAATTGTTGCAAATGCGCCGCCTACTTCGTTGACAATATCCACCAATCCGCCGAAGGCATCGCCTATTTCCGCCGCACCTTCTTTAATCAGTTCGTATGTGCTGAAAAAGGCATCCGATACGCCGCCGGTAAGCGCACCGTCCAGCCCTTCGATTTTTTCCTGCACCCACGATAAGGCATCGCCCACTTCACCGATGATTTTATTGTAGGCATCGGCAATACCGCCTTCCTCGCCGATTTTAAGCAACATCTCGTCAAACTGGTTTTTCAAACGGTTTACCGCCGCCCCCGCCGATTCGGCCCCGCCGAATGCTTCTTCCATAGCCGCACCGAACTTAGGAAGGAAATCTTCGGCGGCGATGCCGCTTTCCACCATCTTTTCAAGCTCGGCGGTGGTAACACCCATTGATTTTGCAGCAATGGCCATAGCCGGCGTTAAGCGTTCCCCCAACTGGCCGCGCAACTCTTCCATCGACACCTTGCCTTTACCGGCAATTTGGCTCAAGGCCAGCAATACGCCGTTGGTCTCTTCGGTACTCAAATTCATGGATGCGGCGGCGGATGCCACGCCTTTAAAAATCTGCTGGGTTTTTTCGGTACTTAAGCCGATATTCTTTGTGGCCGATGACAATTGGGCATAGCCGTTGGCCACGCTTTTCAGTTCCAGCCCCAGCTCGTTAGCGACCTCCTTCACCCAATCCATTTGTTCGGCGGCCTGCGTCGCACCGCCAAACGCATATTCCATGCGGCTGCGTATGGCTTTAAATTCCGTTGTGGTGTCAATAACGGCGGTCAAACCTTGTTTCAAGGCATACAGCCCGCCGCCCACACCAGCAACCGCCGCCATAGAACTGCCCATACCCGCAATAGATTGGCTGATAGGCTTTAAACTCGTGTTTAATTTACCTGTATCGGCAGCTGCTGCCGCAGCTTTAGCCTTTAACTTGCCCATTTCTCCGCCCAATGCCGTCATCTTGGCGCGGGCGGCATCAGATTGGGCGGCGAGTTCTTTTTCACGCTGGGATAATGTGTTGGCCGTGATGCCCGCTGCATTCATTTCTTCGCGCACTTTTTTCAACTGCGTGCCAAGCGACCGCTTTTTGCCGTTCAGTCGGTTGATTTCGCCCTGTAAATCAGCATAACGTTTCTGCTGCGCCTTTGTGCCGTCACCGTCCATCTCGGCTTTCAGCTTGTTCAGGCTCTGTTTGGTTGCCAAAATGGCCGTGTCGGTTTCTTTAAACGCCCGTTTGATACCCTTGAAATTTTCAATAACGGCTTGCTGTTTGCCGATCTCGCCAAATTCTTTCTGCAATTCTGCAAATTTACCCGTCAAGCCCTTTGTATCCGCTCCGGTTGCCTGCAACTCGTCCGACAGTTTTTTTACTTCGTCCAGCCCTTCAACGCCCGCGCTGATACGCAAGCCCGCCTCGATGGTGTTTGATTTAGCCATTTAAAAACCCGATTCCGAAAAAACTACAAAATAGAAGAGAAAATCCGAACCGAATCAGAGATAGGCTTCATCAAGAAATAAGGCCGTCTGAAACATTTTTTTCAGACGGCCTGCTGTTTTCACAGAATCAAGATGTTGCTTTTAACTCTTCCCGCAACTTTTCTTTAACCCATTGGGAAAAATCAATTTTATTAGCATATTCCAATAAATCTTTTTCAGTCTCCTTGTTAAAGGAAACATTTTTAATCGTCCGCTTGGCTGCTGCCCGCTTCCGATATTCGACCATTTTTTCATCAGCCATAAGGCATAATCCTTGATTTAATAAGCCGTATTTTGTAAGATTAGGGAACTGGAGCGGCGGCTACCGCCCCAGCCTTACGGTTTATCAGTAGGCGTTACTGCTTGCGAACATCAAAACCAGTAAGAAGATGATTTGAATAATTAGGCTATTCATTTCATTTTCCCTTTTGATAAGCCCCGCTTCGGTGGGGCTTTTCCCGTACCGGCCCTCACTGCACCGATGAAACGAATTATATTATGTATAGACATAATAATCAATCATCCTATGACAAAAGGTGTAAAAATAATGGAATTATTGTTGTTGCCGTGGCATTTTTAAACGCATGACAAAACAATCACAAAAAGGAAAAACAATGGAATTAAAGCAAGATGGCTGGGATGGGAACGATGCCTCCCGTGACGGATACGACGACAATATCGCCCGTGAAGGCTGGGATGGATACATCAGCCGAGAAGGTTCGGATGTTTAAGCGCACGCCATAACAAAAGGCCGTCTGTTTTCAGACGGCCTTTATCATTGACACCCGGCTTAATTGCTGAAGCTGGAGAAATAATAAGTTGATGTTTGACCCTCGGCTAGCACCGCCGTGCCTTTAAAGGCGGCTTCCGCGAAGTCGTCGCCGAACCAGTCGATATCGCCGTCGGCAGCCAACACAGCGTGCGGAATGTGCAATACGCCCGCTTCGCCGGTGATGCGGTTTTTGCCGTCAACCCAAATTTCCAAATCCAAGCGGCTCAATGCGCCTGCACTGATTTTGAAGCCGCCTGCGGCGCGGGTTTTGTAGCTTACTTTGATGTCTTCATCATCGTTCACATTGTCGGCAGACGGGTCAATTTCAATCAAGCCGACATTGGCATTAAATACAACCTTTTCTGCCGCCACGTTTTGGTCGCTTTTGTTCTTAACCTTAATTGTGGACGGGTCGATGTTTTCGTGCGGCAACTTGTAGCCTTGACCTTTTTTGCCGATATGAATCACGGTATCGGTTACGGTTTCGGCGCGGGCGGCAATAACAGCAGCCTCACCCATCAAGGCCATTGCCAAGTTATTTTTATCGAAAGTATCCAGTTTCAAGCCAACTTCGGTCGGTTTTTGAGTTACCAAGCTGTCTAACGCTTGGCCGTAAGTGCCCTTGCGTTTGCTGGTGCGCTCTTTACTTTCGGTAGATGATGCAGTGGTTAATGACGTGGTATTGCCCACATCGTAAATGCCGCCATCGGCGATATTGCGGTTGCGTACTTTTACGTCGCCCTCAAAAATCAGGCCGTGATCAGCGGTGCGGTTGATAGGCATATCAGTCCTTTCTCAATTCAATGGCTACTGCGGTCTCAAACCGCATGGGGAAAAATGCAAAGCCTTCGTGATAGGCAATCGGCAGGGCGGCGCGGGCGGTAAACGGCTCCAGCGTGAGCTTTTGGCCGTTGTCGCCGCAAGGGTCGAAGCCCTGAAATGCCGACTTGATGGCGGTAATGGTTTCGCCTACACCGTCTGCTCCGTATTGCAGGCGGTTGGGGTTGTATTGGCGTTTGGCCAAAATGAAGCTGAAGCTTAAACGCTCGCGTAACAAACCTTTGTTTCCGGCTGCCGCATCGGGCGTGAAGCCGTCAAACACCACATAAACCGCGCCGTCTTGCGGTTTGATTTTTCGGTCGGACGTTACCGCCTCTAAATCCGCAGCCTCTAAAACATCGCTCACGCCCGGCACTTGCTTCATGCGCTCCAAGATGGCCGGGTAGCAGGCGAGCATGTTTTGATACATCGGCAGTTTTGCCATAACTACTTGCTCCAAATGGTTTGCAGCCACTCACCCAACGATTCGCGGATGTCGCTGCGGTCTTGCTCGCTCAATCCGAAGATGGGGCGGGCGGGCATTTTGGCGGTGCCGGTTTGCAGATAAGCCGCATATACCCGGTCGGTGCCGACTTCGGCCATGCTTTCGGTCGCGTGGCTGGTGATGCTCCTCAACAAGTCGCCGCGGTCAACCAAAATCGAGCCGCGCGTTTTGCCGTTTTTGCCGGTTTTGGCATACAGCGTCCACAGCGACAAATCCGCCCACTTGCTGCCGTCGGGTGCGGTTTTGGTTTCAAAACGCTTGCGGGTGCTGTTTTCCAGCAGCGCGGCCACGGCATCCAAGGGCTGTTTTAAATCCCCGTTTAAACGGATATACAGCGTATTTAAATGCGCCTGCAGCTCGGGTAAATTGGTATCAACGGTTAATTTCATGCCATTCCTGCACCTTATTCGGTATCACAGCATACAGGCCGTCTGAAGCCTTGCCCGCAGGCTGGCTTGCATCCAAACCCAGCAGGCGAGGCTCTTTAACCAAGGATTTGAGCCATTCAATAGCCGCCTTATAACGTTTTTCAACGATTTCAATATCGCCGTCTTCGTGCAGGTAGTAGCGGGCGATGTCGCACACCTTCAGCACCAACACCCGGGGCGTTTCCACACCTTCAAGGCTTTTATAACCGGCGGCGGCCAGATAACTGCCCGCCTCGGCTTCGGCGTCTGCGATTGCCCGATCCAATACTTCGACGTTTAGGGTCTTGCCGTATTCATGGTCGGTAAGTGCGGCGATCTCCCTTTCGGAAAACCGCAAAATCATATCTTCACGGGTAATCAGCATTTCAGACGGCCTTTTAAACGGAAAGCGTTACCAGCAGCTCGGGGCGCAAGGCAATCGGCAGCGGGTTCGACTGCATGTGCAGGCTCCAGCCTTTGTCATGGTCGAGCTTCTCGCGGCTGGCGTAATACGGCAGCGCGCGGGTGTTTACGGTCGCATTCATGTCGGCGGGCGCAAATGCCTCGGTGTACAGCTTGCGGCCTACCGGCAGCAAAATCGCTTGGTCGGCGGCGATTTTTGCACCTTTTTCGCCGAAGTTGCCGGTGTACTGGATAAACTTTATGCCGTTGTGTTCAAGCTCAATCGGGTTGGCCGACCCCTCGCGGTAGGCTGCACCGTCGCGGTAGCGTTCGTACAGCGGCTTGATTTTGTCGTGGTATTTCAGCGCGGTTAGAAAGTCCAAACCGCACAAAGCCACCCAGCCCGTTACCATCGCACCGTTTTGTTTGGCGCGCAGGCCGGCAATGGTTTTATCCATTAACTGGCCCACTTCGGTGGTTTTGGTATCGAGTTTCCAGTCGATAGTTTCGCGGGTCAGCTCGAACTCTTTATACAGGTCGTACAGCATGGTGCCGTCGGCATCTAAAATCTTGCCCTGCAACGCACCCAGCATCAGATGCTCACGGGTGTATTCGAGGTTGAGCTTGCCATCGGCGAGCTTGTCGCTTACCACGTTTTCCACGGTTTCCGCCTTGTCGCTGCCGAATGCACGCAGGTTTTGCACATCATCGGCGCGGACGACGTCGTCTTCGGGCAGATGCGGAATGCGGAACGTTTTAATCACTCGGTCTTTAGGCGGTATGGCTTGGCCGGATTCGCCGCGCTCTTTACTTTGCACCAAATTCAGACGGCCTTGTCGGCACTCCACATTAATATAAGTGGTGTTCAAGTATTGCGGCTCGAAAATGCCCAAGTCGCGGATTTGCGTAGGTGTAGTCGGCACTTTATTGATGGCGGTAGTCAAAGCCTTAACGCCGAACTTGCTTTCACTGGATAAAGGCATGGATTTTCCTTTTTTTTAAAATAAATATGCGGGGACAGGCCGTCTGAAACGGCCTGTACCGTTTGGGTTTAATCGGCGGGTGTACCTTGATAGACGATGCCGTAGGGGTCGCCGTCTTTTTTCAGCCCGTCGAGATTACCGCCCGTCGATGCCGCCGCATTAACTGCCGTAGCAGCCACCAGCGATAAATCGATAATGCAGTTGTGCGGCTGCACCAGCACCTTGCCGTCCTGCTCGTCGGTCAACGCCAACAGCTTTTTACCGGTACGCAGCGGATAATCGACAAAGGTGCCGATTTTAGTGCCTTTAGAAGCGGTTACCGCCTCGCGGGTAAGCGGCGTAGCTTCCCATTTCAAAAAGTCACCGGTTACATGACCCAAGGTTTTATTACCTGTGCTTTTCATCTTGGCTTCAGACATACACACCTCCGCTCAACGAACTTTTACCCGTCGCCACCGACAGCTTCACGCCGCCTGCCGGCTCGGCTTGATTGCCGGGCTGCGCATCGGACAGCAACGCCTCCGGCACCGGCGGCTTACCCGCGCCCGACAAGGCCGCCTCGGCGGGCTTCAGGTCGGCGATTACCGCTTCCGCGTCTTTCAAATCAGCGAAAAGCAGCAGTTTGTAGGTCGATTCACCCACGCCGCTAAACTTGCCGTCTGCTCCGGCTTTAAAACCAGCTGCCGACAACTTGGCATCAATCTGCGCTTTATGCGCGGAGAGTTTCAAATCGGCGTTTTCCTGCTCCAGCTTGGCTTTATCTGCTTTCAGCTGGTCAAATTCCGCCTTCTCTTCAGGTGTCATGCTTAAATGCTCCTGTTTGGGTTGATAATCAAATGCCCGCGGCTTGCCGTCTTCCGACAAAGCCACGGCGTGAGTATTGCCGTCAACGCCCACAGCGGTAAACGACACTTCGCGGATGGCGCAGTCGCGCATAATCAGCATAGGGCCTTGAACTTCATACCCGTTAACGCTGGTTTTCGCGCCCGCGCTCAATTCTTCAACACGCGCCGACTGCACATATACCGACATCTCCCACGGGAAACCTTGGTCGGACTCTTCCGCCACGGCTCGCCCGTGCTCGTTGTCCAGTAAAGTGCCTTCGGCATACAGGCCGTCCGAAGTAACCGACAACTTACCCACGCCCGCGCGCTTACTGCCCGCGTGGTCGATGAGAAAGGCGGTTTTATCTTTGAGCTTGATGCCGTCGAAGTCGATAACCGTTTGCCACGTACCTAAGCCGAACGGGCGGCCGCTGTTGGCAATGCCGGAAAACTTGCGCGGCTCTTCGCCCGATACGGCGGCAACGGCCACCGCGTCGGCGGAAGAAAGGCGCAGGTTTAAGGTTTGGGGTGTGACTTTCGTTTTCATGCCGCCATGATAGGGGCAGTTTCAGGGGAAACGGCTTTGGGGCAGTTCATTACTGTCGGTAGGCAAAAAAAGGGACTTTTATCTGTTGCTGCGGTTTGAGATTGTCTTGCAATGGCAGGTATGCCGATTACAGCGATTTTAATGGGGGTTTAATAGGGGGTATAAATCAAAGGTAAGGGGTAAGCCTACCCTTAAGACAAAACGCGCTAAAAAGCGCGTTTTTTTCAATCTTCCGTTTCTTCGGCTTCGAGTGCCAAAATACCCTGTGCCGTAATCATATAGGATTGGCCGTTTATTTTTTTAATCTGCCCGAGTTCCGCCAATACGGATATGGCGTATCCCGCATTCTGCGCCAAAGGCATTAACTCTCCCAAAGGCAGCGGATTGGGATGCAGCCCGTGTTTTCGGCGTGCCTCGCGCAAATGGGACAGGATTAGCAGGCGTTCGGCCTTATCGGTATTCATATTTTATTTATTCCAAGTGGGGATTGTCGTAATAGCCCTCTTCATACAACTTCATCATGCGCTCCCTCTGTTCGGGCGGGCGGCTTTCTATATCTGCCAGCAGCAGGGCTTTCGACATCTCTCTGGACTTTTTGCGGTACTCTTCCCAATTGCGCAGGGCGTGGGCGACAGCCTGGTCTTTACGCTTCATTGAATCCATGGTTACTCCTCCGGAAGGCTTAACTGAATAATCATGGATTCATCATAGCCCGCGCCAGTTATTTCTTCAAGCTCGATGTAGTGCCGGGTTTTGCCGTTCTCAACCGCTTCGCGTCGGCTCTTTACACGGTAAACCGCGCTTCTCGGCATCAACACTTCTTTTTCGCTGCGCCCGTATTGCGATATGGATTCGATGTGTACGCCGCTTTTGCCGTGTATCGTTATTTCCACATCGCGCTCCAGTCCGAAATGGCCTTGCTGCAAAGCGGTGCTGGTAAAGTTGCTGTAACGCAGCATACTGCCCGGTTGGTGTGCATTCATAAATGTCTGCGGGTTGTGCAGGTCGGCCATATCCACCATTCTGCAGGTGGTTCCGGCGTAGGCAGGTGCTTTGCTTAAAAACGTATCCAGCGCAGTAATCAGGCGCAGATCGTGGCTGTCCAATTTCTTCAAATCGCCTTGATGGCGGATTAAGGGCGGGTTGATTGTGGTGTATCCGCTTTCGTTGGTGTAGATATACGCGGCCAGTTTGTCTGCCAAATCCGCGCCGCCGAAGTCGGCCGCTTTGATTTGCGCCAGCTTTTCTTCCGACATTTTAATAAAGCCTTTTTCCGCCCACCGCATCATATCGGCGGCTTTCATTTCAAGGGCCTTGTCGGCACTTATGGGGCTGACGCTTACGCCGTCCTCGCCGTATTCGAGCAGGTACAGGTTGCCGTCGCGTTTTACCAATTCCAACCCGCCTTCCATGCCGGGTATCGTATAGCCCAACTGTTCGCCGCGCCCCGCTTCGGCAAAAACCAAAGATTGCGCGTCGGCAATACCGCCGCTGTCTTTAAGCGTCAAATTGGGCAGGCCGTAAATAAAATTGGGGCGGCCTACCTTTCGGCGTATGTAGTTGTTGGTTTCTTCGGCCAGCATGTCGGCGTAGTTTCTGCCGTGCTTGCCCGCCGCCAATTGCTGCAACGCCCCCAATCTGTCGCCGTGGTTGTGGGCGAAGCTCGGCGTAATATCGGCGGGAATGCGTACCGTTTGGCCGGTGCGCGGGTTGGTAAATTCAATGGTTTGGATATTCGGGCTGTCTTCCAAGCGGCCTTGCTTATGCGCTTCTTTTTGGGCATCGGTAAAGCCGTCGGGGTCTTTGGCAATATCTTCGCCACGTTCGCGCAGGGCTTGCGTTTTGGTGAGCTGGCGCACGCCGCACAGACAGCCGTAGCCGTTGGGCGGGAATATCGTATTCCACAGTTCATGCTCAACCGGCAGGATTAAATTGTAATAGGGCTTATGCGCGTCGCGTTTGTGCGTGGCCGCGCTGGGAATGTATTTCAGATACGGCAGGGCGGCCTTGCGGTTTTGTACCCGCGCCCATTGACCGGCTGCATAGCTGGTTTGCAGGTTGGTGTGAAAAATAGTGCGCAGGCGGCGGGTGCTGCCTAGCTGCACCACTTTCGGCACACCGTCCACAGGGTCAAGCATGACCGTTTCTCCCCACCAGCCCCGCGCCATTAAATACGGTTTTAATTGCTTTTTAAAATCGGAAAATATAGTGCCGTTTTCCATCGCGGCAGCTACTGCGCCTTTCACATCTGCCAGCAAGTCTTTATCCATCATCTTGGCAACGGTAAAGGCGACGGCATGCTCATACAGCCACACATCGTAATGGCTGAATCCGGGTAGCAGCTTCTTACTTTTTAAAAAGCCCAAGGCGGCGCGGTCAATCAGGCTGTTGAATACCACTTCCATTATTTGCCCTCTTCAAGGCCGTCTGAAAAACCCCGCGCACTCTCGCCGACCAACTTGTCGATAATCGGCAGGTCGCCGTCGCTCAAATCGATTTTTTCTAAGGCCGCCTGAAATTCGGCATAGCTTTCCGATGCCTGTAATGCGCTTAATACCGCCTGCATTTTCGGCTGCATCAAGGCTTGGTCGGCTTTCAAAAGCGGCGGCTCGCCGCCATTCAGGCCGTCTGAAAGTTTTACGGCAAGAGCGGCCTTTCCTGCCTGCGCTTGCTGCTCTACCATTTCAAAGTGCTCTTTTTCAAAGCCTAAAACCTGCGTGAAATAGTCTTCGGTAAAGCGCACCATGCCCGAATCGGCATAAATTTTGTCGCGCTCCGCCCGCGCCTTATCGATTTTGACCTCTTCGACAAATTCAAACCACAGGCCGCCTTTTTGCTTGATTTCCAAGCCCCAAACGGCATTAACCGCCACCATCGCATCAACAGCGTGCTGGATAGCTAGGGATAGCAGGCTTAAATAGGCTTCGATGCGGTCTTGGCGGGTGTTTTCTTCGGTTTCCTGCGCCGCTCTGCTGCCGTTGGCAAGGTCGGATATTTTTACCCTGCCGAGCAGGGCTTTTTGGATACGCGCGTTTGCCATCCGCTCCAGTTTTTCAAAGCCTTCGCCGTTGGCCGAATTGGTGAGCATCTCCACACTGTCCTCATTATCAACGGTAATCGCCCCGCCCGACACAAACGAAAACAGCTTGCCGATAAAGCCTTGGGCATCGCCCGAAACCTTACCCACCATATAGGGTTGGGCATAACGCTTGATAAATTGGTGTGCATAAAGAAAACCGTTTTTACGCACCGACACAGCTGGGAAAAGACGGGCTACGGCCATTTCTCCGGCGGGGTTTTTCGCCGTAGCACGGTTGACCAGCAGCAGATTAAGCACCTGTGTATCCAGCACTTCTTCCCCGTTATTGCCTTGATATATCAATACGCCGCCACGCTTGGGCTTGTAGCGGTCTAACTCGTCGCGACGGTCGGCAATGTAGTCAAGCACAATCAGGCCGTCTTCTTCTCGGCGGTAGATATAGCGACCGACCGCATAACCGTTTAAACGGGCAGTTAATACCAACTCCACAAAAGCCGCTAAGTTTTTGCGCACCACCCGATAAATGCGGTCGAGCTGAGTATCGTCGGTGCCGTCGCCATACAGTCGCCATCCGCTCGCCATCATCGCTGTGCGCAAATCCTCTTTGCAGCTCTCGACCTCATCATCCGAAATAACTGCGGCATAAACCTGATCGCGGCTCAATCCCAATCGGTCGAGCAGCTCGTCCGAACTTTCCGCGCTGCCCATAAAGCTATCCAGCGCGTAAGCCGTATCCGTAACCAGCGCATCAATGCGTGTTTTAGTTTTGCTTTTCGTTAATCCAAACATGTTTAAACACCTGTTTAAATAGGGAGACCGTCTGAAACCTTATCCACGGCATTGCCCGACTAGAGTTTGATTCAGACGGCCTTTAAATCAAAAAAACGTAGGTTCAGGAATATGCACCGGCACAGCCTTATCCGTCTTTTTACCGCTAACGGCGAGCATCCACAGCATGTGCAGGGCATCGGGGCCGTCGTCGTGGTCGGCATTAGGGAAATGGCGCAACTGCTCGATTAATTCTCGCTGCTCCTGCCTAAACTTGATTAAGCCGTTGGCAATATGCGGTTGCAGGCTCTCAATGCGCAGCAGCTTATCGCTGGCCGGCTTAATGCCGCGGGCAGGCACGGGGCAGCCGGCGCGGGCGGAACGCTTAACCAGCTCATCCTTAAAGAACTCCTGAAACTGCACCGATTCCACCGCCCACACTTGGCAGTTGTGCTTTTTTTGCAGCTCAATGGTTTCTTCGATAATCAAATCCGGCACGCGCCGTCTGATTTTGGCGACTTCCACAAACAGAATACCCGTACTCTTTTGATAACCGCCCACCAAAATCGCGGATGGGTCGCGGCTCTTGCCGCTTTTGCCCAAAGACGGGTCAACCGCGCCGTACATCACCACATCGTGCGGTAGGGTATTAAAGAACACGTCTTTATCCATATAGTCGGCAAAGGGCGAATCTTCGCCGCTGGCGGGGTCGTTCTGATACTCGCAGGCGAACGAGTGCGAGCCGATTTTGGCGCGCTTTTTCATCAGATCCAAAATACCGCGCGCCGCCCATGATGTTTGCGCGCCTTTCAGCATTTCCGCTTCGTGTTCGCGGTAGTAGGCCATCGCGGCCGCTTCGCCGTAATTGCGCCAAATGGTTTCCCACTCTTCCCACAAATCCATTCTGTCAGGCCAGCGTTTCACGGCCTTAAACAGGCGGCTGTTCCAAAACCTGTTTTTCAGGGTGCGGCTCAACACGCTGTCGTAATGCAGGATAGTTCCGATATAGATAATGTCGTACTTTTTACCTACGCCGCCTAAAGGCTCGATGGTTTTTTCCAGCCACGATTGCAGCTTTTTCCGCTGCTCGGGGTTTTGTACCTGCTCGTCATTCTCGATATCGTCGAGCACGCACAAATCGGGTCGGTACGGGCCGTGGCGCATACCGCGCAGCTTTTTCCCGCTACCCGCGACCTGAACCTTAACGCTGTTGGCCGTCACAATCGTTCCGGCCTGCCACACGCGCCCGGCTCCCACAGCTTCGGGGAAGTCGGCGGCAATGCGCGGATTGAATTCCAATTCCGCCTTGATGGTTTCCAGCATAGGGTACGCTTGGTCTATGCTGTCCATCACGATTACGGCATAGTGCGTTTGCCCGGTTACGATGCGCCAAAGCGTATAAAGTTGGGTAACCAACGTCGATTTAGCCTCGCCGCGCGGAGCGGCAATCGCCTCTGATCGGCTTTCCTTGTCCGCCGCCACTTTCGGCAGCAGCTCAAACAGATATTCGTGCAGCTCTGATTTACTGCCGCTGCTGATATAGTGCGGGAAGTAGTTGTTTACAAAGTATTCGTAACCTGAAACGGGGTCGAGCACCGCTTGACGGCGGCGCAGAATATCGGCTGGCTTGGTTGAAAATCCCTCAACTTCCGCCTCTATCAGGCTGCGCAACTGGCCGGCATACTCCGCCAGCTCGCGCATAAATTCTTTGCTTTTTAACGGGGACTTTAAACGCATCTTTCAGACGGCCTATTTGTAATAATGAACCACAGGTTTTTTCAGCGGCTCGGGGTAAACTTTGAAACAAAACGGCAGCGGCTCGCCCGTTTTCATTTCGTGCATGGCGCTCATGGCAAAGAAAAACTGATCTGCCAGCCAAAACAGCCATTCCAATTTATAGCGGGGCGCAACCGCAGGGGCTTCGCTAGGGTCTTGCCAGTTTGCAATCCAAATCGGGCAAAACAGATACCAACCCTTATGCGTGTATTCGACTTTTGTCATTTCAGCCGGCCTCACTTACTGAAACGCCGCTGCAATTCAGGCGCAAACATTTCAATCAATTCGATAAAATCCATCGCCACTGCCGGGCGGTTTTCGCGGATAAAATCGCCAAATCCTTTAATGGTTTCCATCGCCACGGCCAGCTCGCTGATTTCCGGTAGCATTTTGCGGTTGGCCGCTACGGTTTTGGTGTAGCTGTCGCTCAAACGGGTAAGCGCATCTACTTTTTCCAACGGGTCGAGCGCATCCCATTTATCCGCATCTTCCATTGCCTCTTGATACCGGACCAAGAAACTCGCCATGATCGCGCGGTTGACATCTTCCATTTTGCCGCCCGCCATAATGTAGGCGGTTTTGAGCTTATCCCAATCTTCGCCGGCCGCCTTATCGCGGGCTTTCCATTGGCGTGCAGTTGCCAATGGCACGCCGGCTTCTTGCGCAGCTTCGGGCAAGCTTTTCTGCTCAACCGTGTACAGGCGTCGCACTTCGGCGCGTGTCTCCTGCGGGTGCGCCATATCAGCCTCCGGCCATGCGGCGGATTAGCTCAACGCCAACAGATACAATGGTTGCTGTCGCCGCGCCGGACGCGCCGCCCACCACCGCAGCCGTGCGTTTGGTGTCTTTATGGATTTTCTCCAGCTCTTCGCTAATGGCTTCCTGCTGTTTCGCGGTTTTGTCGATTTTTTCTTCAATTCGGGCAAGTGCCGCTAAAATCGGGTCTTTGTTTTCCATAATGTTTACTTGTCCGCCTTTATTTCGGCGAGTTTGTCTAATTTGTCTTCGATACGGTTTAGCTGGCGGTTAATGGTGTCGCGGTCGGCGCGGGCTTCCGCTTTGGTGGAATATTCCAACTTCACATCGTGCAGTTCGCGGCGCAGATCGGCGCGGTCTTTTTCGGCTTCTTTCAGACGGCCTGAAATACCGTTAATCCAAAACCAGCCCGCGGCGGTGGCCAAGCCCCACAAGGTTTTAAAGCCAAATTCAAAATCAATCGGCGTCATGGCAGCTCCTTAAAAACCAAGCGGCAGCCGTATCCGCTGCGGCGGCAGAAAACATCCAATACCGGCGTACAATCCGCCACTGAAAAACCCACTTCAAACTGCGCTTCCAAGGCTTGCTTTACCGCCTGATACTGGTTTTTTAAATCCACAATGCCACGCTCAACGTTGAAGGTAACGCCGAAATCCTTATCCATTTGCACGGTGTAATCCCAACTGGTCGCATCCAGCTTGCGCGATACCTGCTCAATAAACGGCTGCTGTTCGCGGGCTTTGGCCAAGCCCATTTCGATGCCGGCGTGTTTTACCGCCAACACGCGGCTGACCAATTCCTGATAAGTCGTCATTTATCGGTCTCCGAACTTTTAAGCGTTTCTTTCAAGTTCGAACTATTAACTTTAAGTTGATAGTTGCCGCTCACCCATTCGCGCCAGCCCGCATTCTGAATTTCCAGCTCTGCCGTGTACGCGCCAAATTCGGCGGCGTGTTCCAGTAAAGCCCGCACCGAGCCGTTTTCAGGCGGTGCCGGGCGCACCGGCGGAACCATCAATACCGCGGGAGGCTCCGGCATCACCGGCACTTCCACCGTCTTAATTGTCGTAACCGAGGGCGTGCCGGTATTGGCGCAGGCCGTTAGCACCAAGGCCGTCAATGCAAACGGCAGCTTGTTTATCTTGAGCAATGGCATTTTCTATTCCCTGTTTGTTCTTAATTTTTCGGCGTTCCACGTCGGCTTTCATGTTAAGTGCATTCTGCTCGACCTCGCCTTTGATACGGTTCACTTCGGCATCCAGTTGGCGGATTTGCTCCAGCTTCTCAGCATAAGCCTTGGCGGCAGCGGCTTTTTCTTCGGCGGCATCCAACTTCATTTGGTCGATAACCGTTTGCTGCTCGGCATGCGCAGCTTTAAAACCACTGTGATAAGCAACGCCTACCAACACCGCCAACACCACCACAAAAATAATTTCAGGCAGCCATTTCAGCAGCCATTTAATGACTTTCGCTTGCATTTTCCGCCTCCACTTCCTGCCGTTTTACCGACACCATCGCCCGCGCCACGGCATAGCCACCCACAATGCCCAAATACACCGCCCATATTTCGGGCGACGGGTCGGGCAACACTACAAATTTATATGTACCTGCCGCACAGGCTACGTTTGCCCACAGCTTGCTGTGGGATACCTTGCCCGTAGCAGGGTTTTTCAAAATATCCAACAGGGCCATCATTTCGCCTTTCTGCGGTTTCTCATCTTGCGTGCCGTGCGTTTGTTTGCCGCCACGCCCGATTTGCCGTAACGGATACTCGGGTGCTGTCGGCACAAGCGCACAGGTGGCGGCGCAACAATCGGTACGGCAGATAATGCAAGGCTATGAGCCAAGGCAATCAGCGTTTTTTTTGTCATGATTTGCGCCCCTTTTTACGGTTTCGCGCCTTACGCGCCGTACGCTTGGCAGCGGCAACGCCCGATTTGCCGTAGTTTGGCTTGGGGTATTCGCCAATCACACGCACACGCGGCAGCAGCATGGCCTTGCGCACGGTTTCGGCTTCGGTCGGTTCAGCGTTTTTAACCCCGCGCAAAAAGGCGGCGGCCGCTGCAAAAAGCCTTTTGAAAATGCCCATCAGAAACGCCCCCCATTCATCATCCGCACGGCGGCATGTTTCAAAAAGTCTCGATGCAGCGAAGTGAAATGACGGTTAGCCTTAACGTATGCGCCGATGTTCGCGCCGTAGTCGGCGAGCTTGTGCGCACAGCCGTCCGTTACCGCATGACGCAGGTTTAAGGCCACGCGGTTTACCCAACCACGCCCAAACGCATCAAAGGCTTTCAATTTGGTGTAAAACAACAAACGCTGGCCGTTGAATTTACGCACCAATTCGGAAATATCGGCGGCGCGTATGGCCGCTTTCGTTACCGGGCCGATAATGCCGTCATCTGCCACACCCAACGCCCGCTGCAAGAAACGGACGGCATTACCGCGCCCGTGATTGACGCAGGCATCAAAATACTGATAACCGATGGCAAAAGGCATATCCCCACAGCCGAAGCGTTCCCAAAACGCCTTGCGGTAAATTTCTTTTGCCTGATTGCGCGTCATCTCGCGCATTCGGCCTGAGTAGCCATTGGCGCGGGCAGTCGCTTTGGTAACGCCCCAATTTGTTTCGCCGCCCGCATCGCGCGGGTCGTTTGCATAACCGCCTTCATGGCCAAGTACGCGCTCGATGGCCGTATCAAATTCCCTCATAAAAAAAGCCCTTTAAACATGGTTTAAAAAATGTTTTACAGGGCTTCATCATAAAAAAAGGCCGTCTGAAAAACGGCTGCATCTATTTCATTCCAAAGCAAAAAGCCCCCGAACAAATCGGGGGCTGGGTGTTTTCAGGCGGCCTTAAATGAAACCAAGTGAGATAAATATATAGGGGTCTGTGAGATAAATGGGATTTGGCGGGTTTGAATGGGTTTGTGTGGGATGTTGGATTTGAAACATTATTGCACAGAGTGAAATAAAATGAACGGGCTGATTTCAAGCATCTAAGTCCACCAATTCATAATTAAAAAAGTGTGCCAGTTTGTTCATGATATCGATTGCTTGAATGTCATCAATAATGACCTCTATGCCTTCAAATCCAAGTACCATTGTGTGGTCGTCCTTAGAATTTCTATAAACGGTAACGCTGTTTTCATCATAATATGATTCGCAATGAACGGCGCGGCTTAGGTCTAATTCCGCCATTTTTATCCTTTCAACAAATTCACTTAAAACAATGCCGGCTGCGGGCTGGCTTCAATATCTGCCTGTTTGGCTATGTACCATATTTGGCGGTCGGTCAAATCGTATTCGACGGCGGTTTTGCGCACCGCTTCGGGCATGGAGTAGATGCCGTCGCCCATCGTTAACTCGTCAAGGCGGGCGCGGATTTGGCGGTTGCGCAGCTCGCGCAGGGCTTCTTGGCACTTCGGCACCCACAAAAACCGCTGCCGCCCGAAAATACGCCCGATTTTAAGCGCATTTTCTTCGCCGATTTCTTCGGCCAACTTGGCGTGCAGAATTTTACCGTTGCGGGTTTTGTTCATTCCCACCGGCAGGCTCGTTCCGCCCCAACGCTTAATCAGGCGGTAGGCGGCATCCGCCCCCACCACCTGAATCAAATCAACCGCACCGTCCGGGAGCAGATGACGCACGTCGTCAAAATCTTTTTCACTCAAGCTCCAAGCCATTTTATTCCCCCCTTTTCGGGTAAGCCAATATCGCTGCATTGATGCACACGGCAATAACTGCGGCGATAAAAGCCACTATCAAACATCGTGCCAAATGCCCGAAATCATTTTGCATAACGTAATGGACACCACATAAACAAAAACTGCACAAAAACAGAAAGCCCAATACGCTCCACATAATATTGATAACATCCTGCCTATCCATATCAAGCCTCTTTCTTTTTGCGGTTTGCCGCAATCTGCAACGCCGCCACCAACTTGTGCATATTGCCGTCTGAAAGCCATTCCACACGGTCAACCTTAAACATCCGCTTGGCCATCGCGTGTGCATAATTCCAATGCAGGCCGCCGTCGGCCAACAGGGCTTCGATTTTTCGCATCATCGGGTCTGCGCTCTGCCGTCTGCTTGGTCGATGGCCGTAGTTTTTATTGGTTGGCGCGAAGCCTTTGGTTTTCATTTCAGCCACAACCCGCTCCAACTCGCTCATATCCATCAGCGAGCAAGAATTTTTACCGGTTAAACGCACCAGCATCTCTCTGTAAGCGTCATCGCACATACCCATCTGCTTTTGGGCGATCTTGATTTTGGCAATCAGTTTTTTACAGTTATCAGGCTGCACGGCTTCGTCTCAAAAATACTATATGTTGTGTTATTTTATCATTTTTTATATTATTTACTACTATATTTTGTATTTTTATTTGGCATTTTAAAGGCGTAAAAAATCCCCGCTTTTTAGGGCGGGGATTAGTTTTTCAGACGGCCATTAATCGCGGGTATGTTGGTCTATCATTGCAGCATAGTCGGACAACACCAAAAGCAGATTGCCGCATTGCTCGGCATCATCGCCCGTTAGGCCGTTGCAGCTGCGGGCATTACCGTTGCTTGCCATCAGCAGCTTGCCCAAAAACTCCAAACCGTTAGCCAGTTGGTTTAAGCGGAACTCGTTGTTCATGGTTTAGCCCTCCAAGCCCAAGCTTTGTTGGGCACTTCTGCCGATTTGCGGATTGGGTTGATACTGCACGAAGCCCAAATCATTCAGCTTTTTCAGGCGGTAGGCAACCGCGCCCGGGTTTAAATCCATGAGCTTGCCGATTTCGGTCAGATTCAAGCCCATATTGCGGTAGCGCATCAGGCTGAGCATTTCCGGCACGGCCTGAAAATAAGCGTCTTCCAGCGCGTCGATACGGTGCAGGATGGCATCGGGCAGGGCTTTGGCCTGCTTTTCCATTTCGATGAAATAACGTCGGGCTTGACGGCCTTTTTCGTTGCGCTCCACCATGCAGAGTTCTTTGGCCATATCCAAAGATAACAAATAGTCTTTGCTTTCTGTCTGCCAGAATCCACGATTGCTCAAATTTGAGATTTCTCAAAAATCAATATCTTGCGTGAAAGAATAATCCGAGATGCGGCGTTTAATCCAATCTCTGAATTTTGTTTCTACGCCTAAAAATGCGTGCAAATCTTTGGCATTTACAAGTGATTGAGTTTGACCGTCTAGGCAGCCTGAAAGGGTGGGGATTAATTGAGTGTTCATTTCGCAGTCCTTTTTGAGAGGATTTATGAGAAGCCCATAATGGGCGGCCGAGTGCTCAAAACCGTACTACGAACGGCGGAGTTATTCCCCTTACGGGTATTGTATTCCTCGCACACTCGGCCATAAGGCTGTGACTCAGACGACCTGAGCAGGCCGTCTGAAATGATAGGCATAAAAAAGCCGCGCTATCGGGGCGTTATGAACCGCGTAGTAATCAAGGTGTTTTGAGCACCTAAAATTACAATACGGCAAACACGTAATAATTGCAACTGTTTTACAAAAAAACTTACTCAAAAAACCATCCGATCACATTGCCCACCAGCACCAAAGCCGCTTGATAGCGGGTATCCGTGCCTGTTGCGTAGTCGGTGTGGCAAAAAGGCTCAATAGCCGGATAATGCAATTGGTTCGTTTTAAGATACACAGGCTCCCGCCCGTGTTTTTCAACAAATGCCGCATAGGCGGCTTGCAGTTGTTTTTCCATATTAAAGCCCTATTACAAAGTGTTTTAATTATACTCAAAACCGAAAATTTAAGCGGACTTAATCCGTCCGCCAATACCTGTTCTCTTAAATACTTAACGACAGTATTCTCGCCAAGTATTTTGTGTGTATTCGTGCGAATAATTAGGGTCGGCTAAAAAATTCTTTACCCAAGTACCTTGTTGTTCATTGTATGTTTGTACAAATACAAATCTTCGGAACTGATCGCCAACCATATACTCACCGCATAAAATACTTTCATTGTCGCGATAATATTCTTGCAGGCTTCGCAACAAGGTTCCCCCCGCGTATTGTTTAGCATTGCTGATTAGAACCCCTTTGCTTGCACGGCGTGGTTCCCGCTCTTTTGGCTGTGCCACTTGCGGAGTGGTTTCAACGGTAACAGTATGACTGCTTTCCGTTTGCACCTGCTTTGGCTGTTCTATTCTTGATGCCGGTGTAGCTGGCTGTTGTGACTTTTGTTGTCTCAACATTTCACGCTGTAAAGCGATTTTTTCTCGCTCCAACTCAATTTCTTCGGCACTTTTCCCACAAGCAGATAAGCAGATTAAACTCAAAATAATTAAAAAGTTTTTATTCATAACGATTTCTCCATATTGCGTTCAAGTTTACGCGCTGATTTTAACCTGAACGGTTAAAAATATGAATAATCGGTATAGATAAACCCAAACTGAAGCAGACTTTTTTTAAATCTGCTTGGATTTGGGCTTTTCAAACAACCTGTCTGAAATCCTTAACAAGCTCGCCGTCCACAAAATAGGCTACATTGTATTCGGGGTGTTGGGCGGTTGGCTTGCCGTCGCCAAAATCTACCAGCAGATAACCGCCTTTCGCCCCTGTAATCACCCCGCGCCTGCCGAGGTATTCGACTTCCGTCCCGGGCTGTAAATAAGACATTTTGTAGGCATTGCGGATGTAATCCATTTCAGACGGCCTCTAATCCTGCCAGCCACCCAAATGCTCCACAAGCTCATTAAGCATGGCCGTTAACGATTCAGTCATGATGATTTGCGATGCAACCGTAAGGTCGGCAGCATTATCGGCTTGGCTATCGGCATTCTCTTGCACCACATCAAGATACTGGATGCGTTTCAACGTCAGATTTTCGGTCAACAAAAATGCGATCTCCTCGCGCCATATCAAGCCCAATTCGACTACATACAAACCATTGCGGGAATGCTGTACCACATCATCGGCAGTCAGGTCTTTTTTGCTGATTGTCACGCGCGGTGCAACATCGCCGACACCGCGTAAAGTAACATCGCAATCCAACTCAAACCCGCCTTGCGCTTGGCCGTTGAGCAGCCATTCAGTCATCAAACTAGCCGGCGATTGCTTGGTCGCAGGCAGTTTGACCTCCAGCCCGCCCAATGCCTCGCGCAGCTTGGTTAACAGGTTTTCCGCTTTGCTCGGTGTGGCACTGTCAACCAGCAGCCAGCCGTCCGTTAAGATGGCATGGGTGCGGCTGCTGCGGGTTAAGGCGCGGGGCAGCAGATCGTCGGTAATCTGTTCTTTGAGTTCCCGCTTCTCTCTTCGGCCAACATTGCGCGCTTCCGCCTTTTGGATTTTTTCGATTTTTTCGGCCAGCACATTATTAATCACGCCGGCGGGCAACACCTTCTCTTCGCGCTTGAGGCTGATTAAGTAATGGCCTTTGGCGTTAAACACAAAAAAATTATCAAACGGGGTAGGGATAGCAAAACCCTCGCTAAACCAATCCAAGCCGGCAGGCGGTGTGAATTGGGCATTACTTAGGCTTTCGTCTAGGTGTCTTTGTTCCGGCTTTTCAGGCAACCGATATGCCGTTAATTGCTTAAACCACATGATGTTTTTCCTTTTAATGAGTAGTAAATCCTTGGCATTTTGTAAAAAACTCAATCATCATAGGCAATATCTCATCTTTATCTGGAGAGTATCCAAAATACCAATTCCCCGGGGGCATCCAACTTTTCAACGCTTCCGCGCATTGCAAGGCTTTCTCTTCGGTAGCATCAATAGAATCATTTAAGTAATTTCTTCCCAACACATCACCCACAGCTGTTTCTTTCAACACAGCAAACCAAGTGCCATTGGGTATTCCAAAACTAAAGCAATCGCCTTTTGGATCAAATTCAACAGCCATATCATTTCCTTTTAAAAGGCGGGCAATGCCCGCCGACAAATCAATTAATCACGACCTTACTTAAATCCGGTTTAGTCTCCACAAAATCCATCAAAGCCTTGATAGAGTTTGCCGCCATTTGCGCTCGGGTCAACGTAACACCGCTTTGCATCGGCTTAAAATCGCCTTCGTAGCTTATTGATACGCCGGCCAAGCCGTCGCTCTGCATTTCATCGCGGATGATGATTGTGATTTCAGCCATCAGCCCACCTCCTGTTCGTTGACTTCAATCGCGAATTTTTCCGCGCCCTGTACGATGCTCAAACCCGCCACGGGGTTGGCTGCGAAAAAATCAGCTTCATTCAACACGGCGTCTTTGTTGATTTCGTGTTTTGTCCGCACGAATCGGGCGTACTTTTCGTCCGACTGCATCAGGGCGAGCACCGCGTCCACGCCGCGAACTTGGCATTTGGGCGGGTCGAAACGCCAGCGTATCGTGCCGGTGGTCAGGTTGCAGTATTTGACCTTGCCGTTGTCGGTCAGCATATCGCGGTTGGCCGTCGCCCATGCCAACACGCCTGCTTCGATGGCCTGCATCTCAGCGGTGATAGGGGCGATTTGCGCGTCGAGCTTTTCCTGCATTTCGGCCACGGTGTCGTTGTGGTCGGCTACCATGCGCGTTGCCTCGCGGCTTAAATCGCCATAGCGTTTGATGTGTTCGACCGCTTCGTCGCGGGTTTGGATACCCACCGTGAAGGCGGGGGTGTTATATCGTTTTTTTCTTGCCATTTCGTTTTCCTTTCTTTTATTCATAGTCTTTTTCAAAAAATTCGCTCACATCCGGCTGCTTAGGCCAATTTTCCACACAACCCTCCGCATTGATTTTTAGGTTGATATAATCGCCGTAATCTCCGGGGATTAAGCGGTTGGGCACATATTCATGTTCAAGCCGCGCTATATGGTTCATATCTTTGTCGAGCAGGGTATATGTGCCGCTGTCGCTTAACTTATCGGCAATGCGGACGGGCACATTACCCTGCCACCCCACAACGCGGCCTGTATCAATCTCAATCAAGATTTCAAAATCTCCGCCGTCTTGCAGCAAAAAATCGGGTACGGTTTCTGCGGATTCTTCATCAAGTGCGGCGTTGATACGCACGGCGTAAACTTCAATTTCAACGGGTTTTAAAACTTCGATTTTCATGATCATTTCCTTTCATTTTCTGTAACAGTTTTCGGGTAACGGTTACGCCTGCAAGGCCGTATTGTTTCGCCAGTTCTTCAAATTCAAGACGGTGTTTTTCCAAAAACTCCGCCAACAGGGTTTTTTCAAAATCGTCCAAATAAACACGCTTGTTATTCACATCTCTTACCTTTCTGCCTTTCAGCATAAATACGCTTACATTCTTCCACCGACCGGATGCGCGGTGGGTACATCCAATTTCTGTTTGAGCACGGGGCTTTTGCCAGTATTGCGTTGATTCTGCCCAGCGCGGCTTGTGCGGCGGCTTTTTCCTTTTCAGACGGCCTGTGCCGATGCTCGAGTTTCAGCCGCTCGGGGCGTGGCGGCAGGCAGCCCAGCAGGTCGCGCGGGGCAGGCCAGCGGTCGGCTTGGGCGGCCAGCACCGCAAAGGCCTGATTGATACGCGGTATATCCTGTTCTGCGTCCCATGCTTTGCCTGCGGCCAATGCCACACTCCACGCCTGCGCCGTGGCCTGCACGGTATCGGCGGCGGGCGTACCCGGCAGACGCAGGGCGAGTATCAGGGTTAAGCCGTCGATAACGGCGTTGTGCAGACTTGCGGGCAACTCTCTCATGATTGGCCTCCTTTCTTGGTTGCCTGCAGCGCAGCGGCTGCGGTTAGGGTTTGGCTGGGCTTGGCAGCCGGTGCGGCGGTCGGTTTTGCTGTTGCGACAGCCACAGGCAGATTGGCGGGCTGCCACTTGCTGATAATCTCGTAGAGATAACCGTGTGATTTCAGCGGCGGTTTCAGACGACCCGCATCCCGCGCATCAATGGCCGTCTGAAAACCATGCAGCCAAGCCTCGGGCGGAGCGGGATAAACCACTCCGTCGCGGCTGATTTGCCCGGCCTTAATGTCCGGCAGCAACTCGCCGAGCAGCTTGGCGGTGCGGGCAAAGGTCAGTTGGCTTTTCGCCGGCCGAAACAAGCCCACATAGCGCACCGCCGCTTTGCCGATGGCGGCGTCAAACTCCAACACCGCCTTAACCAAATCCGCCGCGCCGTCGTTGCCGATCAGGCTGTCGAGGCTGTGGACTGCGCCGCAGTTGGGGCATTTGGTGTTCACGTTATCTTCTCCGCGATTTTGGCGATAAACGTAATCGACATTGATAATGAAAAAAAGGCATACAGATACAAAGAGATACGCTCCTGCCTGTCATCTGTACCCCAAGCACGGAAGAAAATCCCGCCGAATATGGCCGCGTGCATCATTGCTAAAACCAACTCAAACATTTTTTATCTCGCTTTCTTTAAAACTTCTTCTACCGCGCTATGCAACCACTCGCGGGCATCTGCTTTCGCCCCCCGTTTTGCCTGCATCAGGGTCTTTTTTACAGGTTTGGTAAAATTTCCATTCTTCGCGCAGATTCTTAATTGCTTCTTTCATTTTCAGACGGCCTCCTTTAAAAACGTTATCCAATGGGTTTGCGTTTGGTTTTTCTTGTGCTTCATACTCACATGCCCGAATAGTGGCTTTTGGTCGGTCAAGGCCAGTATTTCGTGTACTCTGATTTGGTTTTCGTTCCACTTAAAAATCAGTACGCCATCAGGTTTGAGCACCCTGAAGCACTCGGCAAAACCTTTCCGTATATCGTCTTGCCACCCCCCGCCCAATACGCCGTATTTCTTGGCCAACCACGATTTCTCGCCCGCATGAATCAGGTGCGGCGGGTCGAAAACCACCACCGGAAAAGTGTTATCGGGAAATGGCAGGGCGGTAAAATCCAACCGAACGTCGGGGGATATTTCTAGTTTCCGCAAATAGTGGCGGTCTTTAAGCAGATGTTGCTCGTGGCGTTTATCGCCGAACACCACGCGCTCGTCTTCTTTGTCGAAAAACATCATCTTGCTGCCGCAGCAAGGGTCTAAAACTTTCATTTCACACGGTCTCCTTTGCCCGCTCTTTCCAACCAATCCACGCGTAATCGATGCTCACGTCTTCATAGCCGCCGTCGTCAGGATTGCGGGCGAGGCGGTCGCCGTTATTCAATCGGCACATCCACGCTTCAAACTTCGCCCGCTCCGCCGCTTCGGGGTCGTGTTTGCATACGCTTACCCCGCTGCATTCTTCAAAAGCCAAGTCGATGGCTTCGCGTACCGTCGGTGCGATCGCAACAAAGCAGGTTTTTTCGCACATCTGCACGGTTACGGTAGGGTGTTCCCCATCGCTCTTGTCAATTGCAAAGCCGCCTAAATCTTCCAACCACTCAAGGCGTTTTTGGTCGTACAAATCGCGGGTTTCCAAGCGCATAATGCACAAGGCCGCTTCGTTTAACAGCAGGTTTAAATGCACCGGCGTTTGCGTGTCTTCTGCCGCGCGAATCAGATCGTCTGTTAATCTGTTCATTTTTATGTTTCCTTATATTTCAATAGGTTATGAATTTGCAAGGCAAAAAAATTATTGCCCGATAAGTTTTTGCACCGTCAACCAGCCCAAATACCCGCCCAATGTTGCAGCCGACCAGCACATCACTACCGCAGCCAGCCACGCCTTAATAAGCCATAAGGCCGTCTGATTTTTTTTGCTCATATTCCGCTCCCGTAATAATGGCGTTCTCGCCGTAAAGTTGTTTGATTTGCCTGATTGCCGCTTGCAGCCGCCCGTGTTTGGTGTGCGGGCTGTACAGATTGTGATAAATCCGCTGCCGCCTGCGGTGCTGGCCGTATGCCTGCCAGTCTTGGTTGCGCCGTCGGTGGCTATTCATATACCACCCCGCGCATTCTTTCTTCGTCGCTCATGCGCTCGTAGATTTTTTCGAGCTCAAGCACGGCAAAGTCGGCTAAATCCTGTTGCTCGCGTACCACCCGCTGTGCAGGTGTTTCATTTTGATAGATGCCGTAGGCGGGTCTAGCTTCGGTGCATCTGTTGGCACAGGCGGTAACAACAATCACAATCGCCGGTATCATCAACAAATGCCTTAATTTGATGTTTTGCATTTTTAAATCCCTTTTTTTAAGGGAGCTTTAACAACAACTTTCCCTGCGTTATTTTTTGCAACTAAAATCTCCATCCCCTCGTCTTCCTGACCGGGGTAGCCGGTCAAACAGTATGTGTTACCCAAAAATTCAAACACTCCGTTTCGGATGGTTCTTTTTTCCCAATTTAATCGCTTACTCATCTTAATTTCCTTTATTTTCAATAACTTATAAAAACCAAAAGGCAAAAAATATATAGCCGTATCAATGGCTTGGCTATTTTTCAGGCCGTTTGGGGCAGTTTTGGCACACCCGCCAATGCTGCATTTTTGCGGGGTTGTGCGTCGGTGCGGGCGCATGGGCATAATCGCGGCACTCTTGTAAAGTAATCACCGATTCCTTAAACGGGCATTCGGTATTGGTGTACACCAACATCACCTTGTGTGCGACCGCATCGGTTTTTCCCGCATACTTGCCGTTGAGTATCAAGCTCACGGTGGTTTGGCTGTATCCGATTTTTTCCGCTACTTTTCTGCGGCTGCTCAACTTTACTTCGCGCTCCAAAATGCCAAACCATTCATCATTCATGTATTGTTTATTCATAATCAGGTACTTCCCGTAGTGTGATTTTGTCGAGGTTGGGGTCGTAAATCTCCGTTACCGCCAACAGTTGCGGCGCTTCCGCCCCCGTGTTTTTAATCAGCAGGTATTCAAGGTTTTCGGCTTGCCTTAAATAGCCTGCTTGGGTTAGCGCGGTCAGGTATTGTTTCATATGCACCTTTGCCACCCTGTGCGTCATATTGACATGGCTGTGCAGTCTATCGAGGCTGAAGCGGTTTAATATCTTGATGCTGCGCCACAATGCCTCGGTTACGCTGCCTTTTCCCGCGCTGCCGTCTTTATTGAGATACGGAGCGTCGCGCGGCACGGCTCCTTCTTTCAGGGCGTAGGCCGAGCTGTTGCGGAAACGGCTGCCTCGTGATGCCTTGATAAACCCGCCTTTAAACAGTTTGTACATATAGACATTGGCCGTCTGAAACGGAATGCCTGCCTTTTCCGCCACTTGGTTTACGGTTAAAAACCGGTGGCGGTTGGCCTGCAAAACATCCCACACCGCCTGCCGCACATTGCGCGGCTTGCTCAATTCCACGCTAATCATAATTTCATCCCCCGTTTGGGTGCTTCACCCACATAAAAATCAAAACCCTTCAAGCCTTTAATATCGGCCAGCCCGATTTCATCAAAGCCCAGCGTGTCGGCTTGGCTTTCCAAGTTGGCCAAGTTGACCGTTACGCGGCGCACCGAACCGTGCGAAATCTCCACCAAATGCGCCAGCAGATCGGGCTTGATTTTGACTGACGGCGCATGTATCGCCGCCAGCTGCTCCGCATCGGCCATGCTCACCGGCTGCGCGCCTATCCATGCCAACACGCGGTTGTGGAAGCGTTCGTATTTCTTCAGCTTGGCGGGCAGCTGCTCTTCGCCGACCAGCATCACGGGTGCTTGGCTGCCTTCGTATATATCGCGCACCAGCTCTACCATACCCGCCTTGGTCACTAAATAATCCGCTTCATCTAAAATCAGCGGGCGTTGGCTGGCCGCCAGTTGTTCGCAGATTTGGTCTAGGCAGCCTGCCGTGGTTTTGGCGGGGGGGATGCCCATTTCAAAGCAGATTTTTTCGAGCAGGGTTTTCTTTGCCCACGCGCTGCGCAGTTGCACATAATAGGCGCGGGTTTCGTTGGCCACCGCCACCATCGCCGTTGTCTTCCCGAAACCGCTGGGGCCGTACAGCACCCCCAAGCCCGGCAGGCCGTCTTTCCGCCCCACCAAACGCTGCATTGCTACCGATGCCAAAGATAAGTTGTTGATATTCGCTATTTTCATGGTTTTAAATTCCGTATTTTCGTACCTGTTTAACTTGTGTTTAAACGGCGGTTTAAAGGCCGTCTGAAAAAACCGCTTTTGGCATTTTATTGCGCGGTTCGGCTTGTCCGTCGCAACACTTCGCGCTCAAAAAAGCGCATCAGCCGACGGTGTTTTTGCGTTTTGGCCATGCGCAATGCCAGCCATTTCGGTGTCGTACTCATGGTTTTCATCATTACCCCTTTCTTGTTAACTGACTGCCTGTCTGTTCATAAACGACTTATATTCCGCGCTGTTCGGATAACGCCGCACCCAAACTGCCGCCCGCTCGGGCAGGCTGTCGGAATCTTTTATCCGTTGATACAGCTCGAAACGCTCGGCGGGCGTTTCGGGAACCGTCCAGCCCGTATCCGCTTTGGCTTGCACCGCCTGCACCGTTTCCGGCTCTTGCTGTTGCATCCGCTGCGCCAGCATCTGTTCGTGCTGCTGCCGCGCTTGTTCCAAATTGATGTTCAGGCCACCGATATTCATGGTTTCCTGTTGCCCGATGCCTGCCACGCCTTTTTCGGCCAAAACGTTCTCACGTTTCAAATCCAAACGTTTCAAGGCTTGGTCGGCGCGGTTTTCTGCTGACTGCTCTATAAAGCTTTTCGGCATATAATCGGTAGAATTTCCGTTCCACTCGGCCTTGCAAATCAGACGGCCTACATCGTCATATACCCATACCCATTGGGCATCGGTTACGTCATAAGCCACCCGCACCCGCTGGCCGTGGAACTCTTCTAGAACCCCGCTGAAGTAGGTGTTGTTCAATATCGAAACCTGCCCGCGCGATACGCTGCGCATCTCCTGCGGGCGGAACAGCCAGCCTTCGTCTTCAGCCGTTACCCTTAACGGTTCGCCGTGTTTGGCTACGCCCAACGCCCACATCTCGTTAGGGGTCATAAAGCGCATTTTTCCCGTTTCAGGGTCGGTAAATTTCGGCAGCGAGCGGTGCGGCTTGTTGTTGTAGGCATCGATTACTGCTTCAACATAGGCTTTGAAGTCGTCCCACAGCATTACGGGGGCATTCACAATCTTGCCTTGCAGCTTGATTTCCTTTCTGCTCCAATGAAACATTTTTTTCCGTGCTTCCGCGTCCATGTCTTTGCCCACATAAGTGGGCAAAAACTTGGCCGCTTTGGTAAAAATGTTGTGGCTGCGTTCGGATGCGCCCTTGGCTTGCGAGTTGTAAGCGCGGGAGTGGCTCATCGTAATGCCCAGCCTGCCTAGTACACCCGTGGCTTCGTCCGTCATCATCACGTTTTCAAAGCCTTTTCCCCAGTCCACATACCAAATGGCGGGAATCGCCGTTTTGCAGGCATGGCTTAAGGCTTCCAGCACCGTCAATCGGCTTTCCGCCAAGCCCACGCTCCAACCTACGCACCGCCGCGTGTGAATATCCACCACCGTTGTGATTTCGGGGCGGAACGGCCTGCCGCTGCGCGGATTCAGCACTTCCGCATCAAAGGTGTGGCCGTCTGCGGTGTAGATGTCGGCGGGTTTCAGGTTCAGGAAATCCCGTGTTTTGTGCGGCAGAATGTTCTTAAGCTCGCGCTTGCCCATTCGTCCGTCCTGCAAGGCCACCGCGCCGCACTTGTCCATCGCCCGCCGTACCGCGTGTATGCTCGGAGCAACCCTGTCGGGGTATTCTTCGCGCATCACCGCACAAAACAGTTCGTAGGCCATCACCACCGTCAGCTTTTGCGGTTGGCGGTAACATTTCAAAAACAAGGGCAGCCAGTAGGGCATTTCCATGTTTTTTTGCACAACCTTGGGAGCAAGGCTGTTTTGTTCCCGCGCTGCAAACCAGCGTTTGATGGTACGGCTGCTCGGCAACTTCAAACTGCCTGCGCCCCGCTCGTCCAATGCCAGCGCAAAGGTTTTGGCAACATGGGCAAACTGCGGCAACCGCGCCTGAGTGAGCAGCGTCGTAATCGCTGCATCCTTGCCGACTTTCGATTCTTCCATCAGCTTTTCCACCGCCTTCAACACCGCCAGCCTCGCCCCTTCGCGGGTGCGCTGGGCTTCAGTAGTGTTGTCGTAACGCATCTCTGTTGATACTGCCGTGCTCGGCTGGGCAACCGTCGGTACCGGCGGCAGTTCGGCAAGCACCTTCTCCGTCTGCCGTTGTCGGATTTGCTCCAGCACTTCTGGCGGCGGGGTGTACTCGCGGCGTTTGCCGTTTTTTCCGCCTTGGCAGGACACTTCAACAAAAGACCAATTTTCTCGAATAGCTACATTTTGTATCGTGCGTGCCGTTTTATTTGTGAAAATTTCCAAGTTCATTTTAAAAAGCTCGGAAATTGAATAATGCGCTTTCATGCTGCCGATTCCTTATATAAGTGTGCGTAGCGCGGTCGGATGCGCTTGCCGTCTTTCGTCCACCGCTCAGGCCACAACTCATGAAGTTTTTTACCCATTACCGCCGCAATGGCTTTTTCTCCCGTAGGATTAGGCCGTCTCAAGGCGGAGCGCACATTACTTTCAGCAATATTGTGAATCCTTGCTACATCGGCCAATGTATAGCCGGACATACGCAATTTCGCCTTAATTAATTCAGGGTGCATACGTTTTCCTTTCTTGTAAAAACCGTTTAATCGGCCGCCCGATTGGTTTCAGACGGCCTGTTAAACAGCCTTCTCATAAAAGACCGTTTGTCTGCGTTTTTTCGGCGTTTTTCCAAATTGTTAAAGAACAGAAACAAACGGGTTATAATGCTTTTAAAATTGCCGTTCGTTGTTTTTAATGATTATAAAGCTTGGAAAATATTTCGCAACTAATTTTCCAAGATTTTTTCTCAGCTTTTTATTAAATATTTGATTTTATTTAATATTAAGTTTCTAAGATTTTTTCCATGCTTTACAACGGAACTTGGAAAGTTATGAATGCAAAATTTAGCGTTTCTGAAATAGAAAATTTGGTGTCGACATTTAACTTACGCAGCCTGCCCAATACTGGACGGGCGATTCAATACCGCGCACAAAATGAAAATTGGCCATTTGATGAGGTACCGTCTCAAGGTGGGAAAAAAGGTATAAAAAGAATTTATCCTTTGCCTAGATATGTTATTGATGAATTAGAAGAAAAAGACTTGCTACATCTAATTGAAGATAGCAACAATACGCCGCAAGGCGGGATTGTTCCATCTGAAAGCTATATATATAGTCAAAGCACCCCGAAGCCCGCAGCAAGAATCAAAGAAACCCCCGCTTCCTATTCCGTTGATTCCATTCCTGTGGGCATGGATAATCTGATTAAAAACTATAAGGCATGGGCTTCCAGCCAAGATACCGAGAATATTGTTCCTGTGCGCTATCATGTGAATGTGTACGGCAGCGCAGGCAATGGCGTGATCGCGTGGGATGAAGAAGAAACAGAGGCAATGTGGTTTAGGGCTTCATTTTTCAATCACTTAGGCGTAAATCCGAATCGCTGCTTCTGTACTCGAGTTAAGGGAGATAGCATGTTTCCGACCTTGATAGACTTGGGTACAGCCTTGTGGTACGCAACAGCCAAATACACCGAAGAAGGAATTTACCTTTTTCGCCAATACGATGAAATCCGCATCAAACGCCTGCAACGCCTGAATGCACATACCTTTAATATAATCAGCGATAACGCCAATAAGGTTATATATCCCAATACTGAGCTGGATTTATCCCAAGCCGAGCCGCACGACTTCGAGATACTCGGACGCTATTTATGGAGTTGCGGCATAGCAAAATAATCGGATTTGATAATTCCCCGTTTATTCCATGACAAAAAACGCGCAAAAATGATTGAAATATGCTCATTTTTGCGCGTTTTTTTGCGTTTTTGATTTTCGCCTGTTTTGGGCGTTATTTTTTGTTTTATATGGATTTTTCGCCTTTTATTGGTGTGGTAATGTCATGACAAAATAAACACCACCCCACAGCAAAAACAATAAAAACTCAGGCAGCAGCGCAGAAATGCCCAAAGAATGGCCGTTTTACACTGCCAAACTGATGAGCATTCCCGAGCAACAACTTTACTGGAAACTCAAAAAAGCCTTGCCCGACCATCTGATAGCGTTTCAGGTTCAGGCGAGCAGGGTGCTTAAAGTAAAGAAAGGGCATAACTTCGCATCATGGCACAACCGCATCAACCGCATGAGTTATGACTTTGTTATATGCAATAAACAAAGTTACCCGATTGCGGTTATTGAACTGGACGACAGCAGCCACGAAAAAGATGATGCGAAACAAGACACCGACCAAAAGAAGAACAAAGCAACCAATGACGCAGGTTTAAAAATATACCGCTGGAGAGTAAACCAAATGCCGTCATGCGATGAAATCACGGCATTATTTGGCGGCAAGCAATAGCTGGCAAATGTACACCATTGCCCAAAATAGGGCGCACGCATAAAATAACCGCTTATTGTTATATAATCGGTTGTTTTTATTATGCAATCACAAAGCCAATGGCTGGACATGTACAAAAAGATAGCTAGCATAAGCACCGACTACAAGCTAGCTCAAAAATGGCATACAAGTAGCAGCAGAATCAGCCAAATCCGTAAAGGCCGCCTGAAATTGAGTTTTGCCGAATGCCTGATAATCGCGCAAACGCTGGAAATCGATCCGCTGGAAATTCTTGCTGCACTGGCTTATCCGGCCGCTAAAGTACACGAAAAAGACTTGGTTAAAGATGTTTATTTCGATGCGTTGGTTAAGACCATAGGCTCACGCATGAGTATAGCGGCGACAGCGAACGGATACCGCCACGGCTGGCGGAGAAATAAGTAGCTTATGCAATTTCGCATAATATTAATTATGTCAAATTATGAAATACAGGAAAAAATACCTGAATCCAACAGCGGTTTTCCCACCGCCCTAAAGGCATAATTTGCGTTTATTTATCTTCTTTTTTGGGTGAAAGTTGAAATTTATTTTTATCAATCTTTATCTTTTAATAGGAAGAATAAATTATGTCTGCACCCGTAATTTTAGCTGCCACCTCAACCAAAGGCGGGGTCGGTAAAACCACCTTGCTGGCCAATATCTCCGCCGTTCTCGCCGATATCGGACTGCGCGTTCTCATGGTTGATGCCGATGTCCAACCATCACTTTCCAAATTTTACCCGCTCAACTACCGTGCACCTAACGGCATCGTGGAATTGCTGCTTGGCGACAATTTTGATGCCAATGTGCGCTCAACAGTGTCCAATACGGTTTTCCCAAATCTGGATATCATTATTTCCAACAATATCTCGGCCGATATCCAGACCAAAATCGCCAATCGTGCCGACCGTGCTTTCTTGCTGAAAGCCAAATTCCAAAATCCTTTTTTCCAAAATAATTATAATGTCATCTTAATCGATACGCAAGGCGCGGTCGGAGCCTTACAGGATACGGCTTCCTTCGCCGCCAGCTGCCTCATTACGCCTATTATGCCCGAAATCCTGAGTGCCCGTGAGTTCGTCACCGGCACTCAGGAGGCTTTGTCACGACTGGCTCAAGGTGAAGTAATGGGACTCGGCACCCCACAGCTGCGTGCGGTTATCTACGCTCAAGACCGCAGCAAAGATGCAAAACTGATTGCCCAAGAAATCCGCGAATTTTTCAGTGCGTCACTCGATGACCGTAAAAAGCTGCTTCAAACTACCGTTCCAGAAGCAAAATCGTATAAAGAAGCGGCAACGTTGCGCATTCCTGTACATTGCCATGAGCAGGAACACCCAGGCAAGCTGATGCCTGCCTATGAGGTGATGCACAATATTGTTTACGAGATTTTCCCGGGCATCCAAGAGCGTCAACTGCGCGGAAGCTGTTTCAACAACATGACCACCCTGCTGCCTGAGGAAAAATCTGCAGGAGTATTGTCATGACCGTAAACAAATTGAACCAAGATGTAGCCGGTTTAAGCCTCCGTATCGATACCCCCGCTCAGACAAACATGCTCTTAAACGATAAACCAGCCATGGCTAACGGCATGTTCATGCAGCTGCCGGTGGCGGAAATCGAGTTTTTCGACAAAAACCCGCGCCGCCAACATGATGAGGCCAGCTACGCTGCCATCAAAGAATCTATCCGTGCCACCGGTATCCAACAGCCTGTACATGTAACCCAGCGTCCGGGAGAAAGCCATTATGTTCTGGCTCAGGGGGGTAATACCCGTTTGAAAATCATGCGGGAGCTGTACCAGGAAACAAAAGACAGCCGTTTCCGAAACATTCCCTGTTTCTATGTGGCCTATACGAACGAAACCGATCTTCAGATTGCCCATTTAATCGAAAATGAGCAGCGTGCAGAGATGTGCTTTTGGGATAAGGCCTGTGCTTATGCGGAAGTGCGCGATATTTTTCAGGACGAGAGCGATAAACGTCTGTCCTTGCGCGAATTAGAAGTAATGTTTGGTACAGCCGGTTTGGTTGTTTCATACCAAGCATTAAGCCTGTTCTTCTTTGCCTCAGATTCTTTACAGGAACTGGGCCGTTATGCCTATGAACTGTCAAATCCGAAGGTATCTGAAATCAAAAAATTGCATACAGCCATGGCTGTTGCAGCCAAAAAGGCCGGTGAAGCCTTACCATTCCGATTTCTACAGCAACCAAACCCAAAAAGGCATCACCGCAGGTTTCAGCTCGCCCGTTACCGATGCCGTTGGTTCCGTGCAAAAACTGGCCGACAGTCGCGCCCAAGTCGGCCAAAGCAGCAACGGCCGCCGCCAACACCGGCTGGCAGGCCTATCAGGCAGCGCAAAGCGTCGAAAAAGCCATGGACAGCAAAGGCGGCGGCATCAATGTCAACATCACCTACGGCGAACAGCGCAACGAAAGCGAAAGCCATATCCGCGGCACCGAATCCGGCGGTTCCACCGTTGCCGCCGGCGGTGTGGTGCGTTTGAACGCCGCAGGAGCGGGCAAGGATTCCGACCTCACCGTTACCGGCTCCGATGTGGCCGGTAAAGGCGGCACCGTGCTGCTTGCCGAAAACAACATCAACCTGCTCGCAGCCGAAGAAAACCACAGCGAACGCAGTAGCAACAGCCAGCGCGGCTGGAATGCTGGCGTGGCTCTCGATTTCAGCAACGGTGTGAGTGTCGGCTTTACCGGCGGCGGCAACTACGGCAAAGGCTACGGCAACGGAGATGAGCAGACTTACCGCACCACCCGCATCGGCGATGCCAACAGCCAAACCGTGATCCAAAGCGGCGGCGACACCACCCTCAAAGGCGCGCAGGTGAAAGGCAGCGGCGTTGCCCTTTCCGCCGAAAACCTCCGCATCGAAAGCCTGCAAGACAGTGCTGCCTACAACAGCCGCCAATTCCAAGGCAGCGGCCAGATCACCGTGGGCTACGGCTTCAGCGGCAGCGCCGATTACAGCCAAAGCAAAATCAACGCCGAGCACCGCAGCGTGAACGACCAATCCGGCATCTACGCCGGCGACGACGGCTTCCAAGTCGATGTGAGCAACCACACCGACCTGAAAGGCGGTATCATCACTTCCACCGAAGCAGCCGAACAAAACGGCCGCAACCGCTTTCAGACGGCCACCCTCACCCAAAGCGACCTTCAAAACCACAGCCGTTATGAAGGCGAAAGCTTCGGCCTCGGTGTGAGCGGCGGCATGAGCGGCGAAGCCCTCGGCCAAGAACAAAACAGCCGTTTAAAAACCGTTCAACCCGAAAATGGCAGCAGCATGGGCTACGGCCGTGACGGCGGCAGCCAAAGCAGCGTGACCCGCAGCGGCATCGGCACGCGCAATATCGTCATCACCAACGACACCACAGGCGAGCAGGCCAAAGCGGTTTATACGGACACCCGCACCGAAACCGCAGAAGCAGATTCAGGCCGTCTGAACAATGCGTTTGATAAAGACGAAGTACAGCGCGAGATTGATTTGCAGCGGAGTGTGAGTCAGGATTTCAGCAGAAATGTGCAGCAGGCCAGAACCGAAATCAACCGCAAAGTTGACAATCATAAAGAATTGGCCAAAGCAGAGGAAAACAAAGCCGCCGAGGCTCTGCAAAAAGGCGATTTGGCCGCCTACCGCGAAGCCGTGCAAACCGCCAACGAGCACCATCAGAAAGCCGACGATTGGCAAAAAGGCGGTGTCGCACTGGCAGCATTTGCCACCGGCCTGAGTGCACCGACCGACAGCGCATTGGGTATCACCGCCGCCACCGCCAGCCCTGTGGCAGCCTACCAAATCGGCCAATACTTTAAAGGCGTAGCCGCACAAAATTCAGACGGCCGCTTAACCGCCGCACAGGAAACCGCGCGCGTCGTTGCCCACGGTGTGATTGCCGCTGCCACCGCTGCAGCCGGAGACCACAACGCCCTCAGCGCCGCAATCAGCGCGGGAGGTGCAGAAGCCGCCGCACCGTATGTGAGCCAATGGCTGTATGGCGAGAAAGACGGCAGTAAGCTGACAGCGGAGCAGAAACAGACGGTTTCGAGTATTTTAAGTTTGGGCGGGGCTGCGGTTGGTGCGGCGGCAAACGGTTCGGCTGCGGATATGGTGGCCGGCGGGCAGGCTGCGCAGACGGCGGTGGAGAATAATTACTACCTTACCGCGAATTCTTTAACTAAAACACCAAGAGAAGTCAGAAATATATATGAAGTATTAAAGGATAAAGTAAATCAAGAATGTAGTAATGGCAGGATTCAAGAATGTCGACAAGATATTGAACGAATTATCGCGTTTGTTCAAGATTCAAGGTTTGCGAGAAATTATAGAGACTTGCAACTTGAATCTATGCAATTTTTGTCGGACAATCCAAAACTACTTGCTGATTATTTAACCGCACAATATGACAAACTAAGCCGTGAAGATAAAAGTATCCTCCATCGTTATATTACTCCGGGTACTGAAATTGTGGGCGGTGCATCGGGCATTGTTATTTCAGTAAAAGGCGGGGCTGCCACTTGTGTGCAATCATTCGGTTTGACCTGCGGTGCAGCAGCAATTGGCGTTGCTTCATCAAGTGACCATTTGATTACCGGCCTGAATAATTTCGGCAAGAAAGCCAGCGAACAAAGGCCTACGATTACTGTTCAGAGTTTGAAACGGCTGGGCTTGTCTGAACAGGCTGCCAATTATGTTCAGCTTGCGATGGATACGCTGAGTGTGGGTAAGGTGGGGATTTCGACACCAAGACCTAAGCCAGCTACACCGGTAACTGTGCGTATTACATCAGGAGGAACAGCCAATGCAGCCACCTATCCTAAATTAATCAATGAATTAAATGAACAAAACTTAAAAAATATTGCCGCTCAAGATTCAAGATTAGCAAGTGCTTTAAATGATTGGAAATCTATGCAGCCAAATAGAAGAGGAGAAATCAATTTTGGCATTGGCTCAGCAACCCATCAAGAAGCTGATAAATTAGGAAAAATTTGGGTTGGTGATGGAGCTAAACCAGTTAATAGCCCTTCTTGTAAAGGGTGTTTATTAAGTGCGGATGGTACAAGGTTATATCGCCCTCCTAGCACAAAAGTTAATACTCCAAAATCATTTAATCCAACAGGGGTACAAGCTAATTTTGTTATTAGAAGTACCGATGGAAAGACCTTAACCAACGGACACTTGAATATAAAATGATTAAATTAATTTTAAAAAGTATAAACATCTATAATGAAGATTTTGAAGAGTTTATCCCTGAGATTCCAGATAACTTTCAGCAATGGATAGATTTAGATATTGGTATAGAAGGTGAAGAGGGATTATCTATATTTTCCGTCTGTGTTTGTTCTCCTAAATGGATAGCACATAATTGCAGCAAAGAAGGCTTTTTTTGGTCAAATGCGCTAGTGATGGAAGAATTTAATCACGTAATCATCAAAAATGAAATCAACAAAATCTTGCAATACTCTTCAAGAGAGACTTGGGATTTATCTGTATCGAGCTTATTAAAATTTTTCTCTTGGGAGTTTGAGGATTATCATCCAAATCTATAGAACGCATAGCAAGCCGTAGCCTGCATGAAACCTAAAATCCACAGGTAAGGTGCGTGCCCCAGCACGCACGCGTTCTATGGATTTGAATCCAATGCCGTCTGAAAAAATGATGAAGTTTTCAGACGGCATTTGTTATGAAAGTAAGTATCCATACTTTTCAAACGCGTGCGCGCCAAGGGCACACACCCTACACTTGCTACATTACAACCCGATCGAAAAAGGTTCAATGTGGATAATAGAGAATATTGGAAATGGCGTGTAAATAATAGGTAAAGGTAAGAAATTATGAATATTCAAGAAATGAAAAAAGAATATGAAAAGATATATGGAAATGAAGGCGTATCTAAAAATGATATTGAATTGATAGAAAAAAAATTATTTACGAAATTGCCACTTGATTTTAAGAAAATCACAGAGTTTTATTCTGGAGGATATATGGGAGGCATTAGTCATTTTGGAATATCTGAATATGATGATGAGAATATTATCAAAGAAACTATTAAGGCACGAGTATATTTAAATCTTCCTACAAATTATCTTGTGTTGGCAGAGCCACCAGAAAGTCTAATATTAATGGATACTCAAGAGGGCTCTAGTGTTCTTTGGGTTGATTCAAATAATATAGAAAATATTTCTGAAAAATGGAATTCTTATACAGAGTTTTTTCAATATTTATTAGAAGAGGAACTAAGTGAAAATAAATAAACAAGCCGTAGCCTGCATGAAACCTAAAATCCATATGTAGGGTGTGCGTCTAAGCGCGTACGCGTTCTATAGCCTGCACGTGCAAAAGGCCGTCTGAAAAAATTCCAATCTTTCAGACGGCCTTTTAATCCTCAAAGCTAAGCAAAGCATCGACTTTGTGGCAGCCAAGAATGCCGCTTCTGAAAGCGGCGCACAAAACCGTTTGCGTGCCTGGGATCAGGGGCAGCTTTCGTCTGCAGCGGAGCCTTTTATGCCTGCCGTTAACTTCAGCGCAGGCAGAAGCCGCAGCCAAAGCCAAGATAAGCTGCACACCCTCACCCCCGTGGGCAGCAAGCCGTAGCCTGCATGAAACCTAAAATCCATGTGTAGGGTGCGTGCCCCAGCACGCACGCGTTCTATGGCCTGCAAGTGCAAGGCCGTCTGAAAACACGGCCAAGTTTTCAGACGGCCTTTTTTCTTTACCTCAAATAAGTAACCCATATTACTATGGAGTGCTTTCCTTAAAAATATCAAATTGCTCTTTACTACCCGAATGATGGGCGGCACGGTGCGCCCGTCTTACTTTACTGACGGTTGAGGTGCTGCAATTCAAAGCAGAGGCAATACCGGTAATGCTCACGCCTTGTAAGGTAAGCTGGATAATGTTTTTGTGAAGCTGCTTATCAGCCGGCCGCCCTTTCATCCGCCCGTCTTTTCTGGCTCTCTCAATACCCTGCTGTGCCCGCCTTCGCCGCGTTTTCCAATCTTCATGGGCTATGCTGAGCGCCATGCGCAGAAACATTTTCTGCAAAGCATCCATCAACGGCTCAGTGAGGTATTTAGGCAAGGAATCGCTTTGCCCCATCAGGTCATCGATATTACCGAAAGAAAAAACATCCGGCACATGCAGCTTGGCCCCCTTTTCGGTAATCCGATGAATCAGAAGCTCTGCTTCTCTGGGTGGTAAGCGGGTGATGCGGTCGATTTTTTCCGCAATCACCCAATCGCCATCTTGAAGGTCATCAATCAGCTTGTTCAACTCCGGCCGACTGGCATTCACCCCACTTGCCTTCTCTTCATAGACACCGGCTATGTAAAAACCATTTTTCTTAGCTTCCTCGATGATTTCGCGTTGCCGGTCTAAATTTTGCTGCTGGGTACTGACCCGAAGATAAATTCGGGCAATTTTTTGCCTATCCATGTATTTTAAATCCTACAATTAAGCCAGTGGATTTTGAGTCTCTGTTTTTATATTTTACATGGGCGAAATCATCCCTGTAAATAACCCATGGTCAAAATACAGTAGCAAGGGGATATTTATATCGTACGATATAAAATAGAATCAGTTCCTTCGGTTATGGTTTCCTGATTCAATTTGACCAGCAAATCCCCCTTGTGTTACATTGTATATAAAATGTAATACAAGGATTCTCTGATGTTAAAAACCGCCCCTATCAATCTGAGAGCCTTAGAGGCACAGAAAAACTTGATCGACCAAGCAGCTGCGCTTTTGGGAAAAACGCGTTCCGAGTTTATATTGGAAGCTTCCTGCTCGGCAGCAGAAAATACCTTAATGGATAAAACCGTTTTCTCCCTGACCGCCGATGAATACCGACAGTTTATTCATTTACTCGAGCAGCCAACCGAACCGAATGATGGCTTTGAAAAGCTTATGTCTATGACACCGGTTTGGGAGCGCTAAGTAATGGATAGACTGACAGCCCCCGAACTTTTAAATGATACGCACTGCCTAGACGGCTTCAATTGCGGCGTTGCATCTTTGAATGAATGGTTGGTAAAAAGCGCGCTGAAAAATCAGAACAGTAATGCCAGCCGCACATTTGTGGTGTGTAACCAAGCGGGTAGTGTCGTGGGCTATTATTGTCTGGCTGCTGGATCTCTAACCCACGAAGAAGCAATCGGTTCATTCCGAAGAAATATGCCTTCACCAATTCCGGTGATTGTTTTAGGCAGATTGGCAGTTGATGTTCGAGCTCAAGGAAAAGAATTGGGTAAAAGTCTGTTGCGGGATGCGTTTCTGAGGGCTTGCAAAATTAGTCAGCATTTAGGGGCTAGGGGATTGCTGGTACATGCAATCAGTGAAGAAGCCAGACAGTTCTACTTAAAAAACGGCTTCACCGCCTCCCCTATCTCGCCTTATACCCTGATGCACAAATTATAGTAGTGCTGACAAACTCGAAGCGGATGATGTTTCTCATCCGCTTTTTCTCCATTCTCCTCACCAACTCCTCAGTTGCTGCCTTTCAACATAGCCTGTCTTCTGTTTGAGTATCATAACCATCTGATAATTTGACAAATGGCACCTTACATTTTCCGCACCATAAATCAAGTGACGGTTTCCCCCATGCTTTATCGCCGCATGACTGACAACGGTAAACTGTTTTCCGTTTAGAGGACGCCTCTTTTTCCTGAGCTTCGCTTAAGACAGCCACATCAATATCAAACTGCTCCGAAAATGGCTGCATAAGGGAGGTCTCTGCACGCCGGTCTTCCTCTGTATATGGTTCAGTCAACCCTGCGTCAACTTCGCTGTCATCCATGGCCGTAGTTTCTGCTGAAATCTCCTCAAAGACCTGCTCCAATACAGAGGCCAGATTTTCCAACTCATTATGCCGGACCTGGGTGGATTCCGTTTTGGCATGCCTGTCGTAAAACGGCAGCTGGTAGCCCATTTTGGAAAATGCCACGCATTGGAAATAGAATGCGCCGTTTTTCATCGGGTAGTCACTCATTTTCTGCCCGGTCCGTTTGCCGCCCGGTTTTCCCGTGCTGCTCGGCATCAGGCCGATAGATTCCATCTTGTCCGCCCATTCCTTATTATGGTAGGTGCGGTGGCTGGGCTTGCCAAACTCGTGCTGCCACAGGTGCACCATCTCATGCACCAGCGTCTGCATCAGTTCCAGCGGCCGGTGGGTAATGAAATATTGGGGGTTCAACGCAATCTCATGAATGATTTCCTCCCCCTTCCCTTTCTGCCAACGGTCGCTGGAAAAGTACCCCATGACGTTGCTGTCCCTCTGTAATGTCAGCAGGCATGGCGGCAGTTGTCCGGCGAATAAGCGACTGTTGAAAAAATCGTAGGCATCCTGGATGAAGTTGTACATTTGCAGGGTTGGCTTGACGGTCATTTTGATTGCCTATTTTTATATCGTACGATATAATTTTAAGATAAAATTATCAAAAAAACCAGTTTAATCAGATGTTTTAGTAATTATCTACATGTAATGTTAAAATAAGGGTATCTATGTGGGAAGAATAACTGCATGGGCTCGGAGTATTGAATCATGGCAAACACAAGTAAAATCGAATGGACCGAAAGAACTTGGAATCCGGCTGTTGGCTGTACGAAGGTTTCACCGGGATGCAAAAACTGTTATGCGGAAACCATGGCTTGCCGTCTGAAGGCGATGGGCACCCCGGGATATGAAAACGGTTTCAAGCTTAAAATCCTGCCTGACCGTCTCAATGAGCCATTGAAGCGGAAAATACCAACGACTTATTTTGTCAACTCCATGTCCGATCTTTTCCATGAGGAAATCCCTTTTGAATTTATAGAACAGGTGGTTTCCACTATTGAGCAGGCAGATTGGCATACCTTCCAGATACTGACCAAACGCGCAGACCGAATGGAGCGGTTTTTCATCAATCGCGCAGTACCGAAAAATGCATGGCTGGGTGTAACCGTTGAAGATAAAAAGTACGGTGTGCCACGTATTGATAATTTACGCCGTATTGATGCGGGCATCCGCTTCTTATCTGTTGAGCCGCTTTTGGAAGATTTGGGGCAGATTGACTTAACAGGCATCCATTGGGTCATTGTCGGGGGGGAATCCGGCAGCCGTGCAAGGCCGATGAGCATTGATTGGGTGGAAAATATACGTTTGCAGTGTGCGGATGAAGATGTGGCCTTTTTCTTCAAACAGTGGGGCGGTTGGGGCGCTGACGGAAAAAAACGGGCTAAAAAAGCAAATGGCAGGGAATTGAACGGTCGGACATGGGATGAAATGCCGCTTGTTCAAATGCCATCATAAAACAAACAATAAATACTGACCAAGGAACACCATGTCATACCATCACTATAACTGGAAAAACGGCCCTGCCGAAATCCAGCAACACAGCGTGGCCAAATTAAACGTCTTGGAAGCATACCTTATTCAATATCTCAAAACCCTGGCCAGCCTCCCGCAGCAAGATATATTCAAACTCACTTTAGTGGACGGTTTTGCTGGAGGCGGCCTTTATTACCACAAGGATACCCAAGCAGAAATCCACGGATCACCATTGGTATGCCTCCAAGCCGTCCAAACCTCTGAGTACCTGCTCAACCAGGGCCTACCAAACCATTGGTGCTGGATGTGGATTACTTCTTTGTCGAAGAGGATAAAGATACCTACAACCATCTGCTTCAAACCCTCAAATTCAAAGGGTACAATCCCGATACAAACCATAAAATCCACATCCAACACGCCAACTTTCATGACCGTATTCATTTCATTGTGGATTTTATCAACAAGAAAAGCCCCCGAAACGGCCGTTCGATTTTTATTTTGGATCAGTATGGGTATTCGGATGTTCCCACCAGTTTGATCAGGAGCATCCTGAGCAAACTCCCAAGAGCAGAAATTATCCTCACTTTCAGCGTGGACTCTTTCATCAATTTCGCAAGCGGATCGGAAACAACTGGCGATTTACTGAAAAAGATTGGCATTTATGCGCCGGAGATCTTCAATCCCATCAAATTAAACGAGCTTAAACAATCCGATAAGAATTGGCGTTTGTTTATCCAAAGTTCGCTGTATAAAAAATTAGTCGATGCCTGCGGTGCCAAGTTTTTTACGCCGTTTTTCATACGAAACCCAGGTGGGCATGGTGATTATTGGTTGATTCACATGTCCCAGCATTTCAGGGCGCGGGATGTTATGGCCGGTATTCATTGGCAGCATCAGAATAATTTTATCCATTATGGTGATGCGGGTTTGAATATGTTCAACCTAGTCGGATACGATCCCGGCAGGGATGATAATTTTACAGGTCAGTCATCATTCGGGTTTGAGTTTGACGATATAGCCAAGACAGCAAGTATTAAGCAACTGTCAGAACAGTTCCCCCGGTTGATTTACGCCCATGAGGAGGGATTGAGCTTTGAAACATTATTTTCATCAACCTGTAATGGCTCACCCGCTTCTTCGGATATTTATCGAGATGCACTGGGAAGGCTTATCGCCGAGAAAGAAATCACAGTAGTAGGCGCAGATGGAACCATCAGGAAAAACGGGCAGAATATCAAGAATAATGACCAAATCCTTCCACCTCATCAGCGCAGTTTATTCGGCCTTTAAGCATTCCGGCAAAACTACCTGTTTAATTGGAAGCCTGCGGGTTAAATCATCGCAAAGAATTATCACAGTATGGTTTTGATAGGCCCCAAATCCCCACTTACCGCAGTAGCCCCAAAGCAGTTGCGGTAAGTGGGGATTCGTCAACCAACGGGCGACAGCTATCAGATTGAATTTGTTTGGGTGTTTTATCCAACTCGATATGATTATAATAATACCAACCCAACCTCTCTCAGCCGGCCATGAAATTACTCGCCTACGCTTCCTCCGACGGCTTTGAAACTATTACCCCACTTGCCGCCAAATCGCTCAATTTGACCACTGTGTACAGCCGCCACAGTCCGGGGCATCGCTTGGAAATGTATGTCAACCGGCGCGGCAGCAGGCATTTTTTTGCTTATAAAGGTAACCGGCATCCGAATGGTCATACCGCACCGGAATCATTAACGCATACGCTCTGTAAAACGGTATTGACCCAGTTGGCCAACGAAGGATTACCCACATTACTCAAAGCCACTTATAAAACCGAGCAACAGCCCCCTATCCCGTTGACTTTGGTTTCCGGTGTGTGCGAACACGAAATAACGGCCAATGGGCGAAAATATATCATCGACACCTTTTGCCGTTTCATCCAACCTGAAGCGGGCGAATGGCTGCTCTCTGAAGAATGCCGCTGGCGCGGCCGAATAGCGTTTGAGTTTTTTCATACCAGCGGACTGGCTGCCAATCATGCGAAGTGCCGCGACTTAGAAGCTGCCGGAATCCCAGTGTTTCAAATTGCCATCAGGCCGGGAAGCTTCTTCTATATTGATGAGGAAGAGCTGGTCGACTTGGATATTGAAGAAGCTGAAGAACGGATAAGCAACCATTGCCGTAAAATTGCGAATGCGTTTAAAAGGCAGATTGTGGGTGTATTGTTCAACTATCCTGAATCAATGGCCTTCCGGAATGGACAAGATTTATATGGTCGGCTTCATGCTGCCGAGGCGCAGATTAGGGAACTTGAAGCCCAGCATCACCACGCAACCGAACAAATCAACATTCTGTTGGCGGACAACACCCGCTTGAACAGGGAAAATGCCGAATATCTCGACCGATTGCGCAGTATTCAAGAAATCAGGCCGTCTGAAAATCAAGCTGGAGAAAAACAAAGTAGTCGGGCCAGTTCAACACAACACGTAACGACGAATAAACAGCCGTTTTGGAGGCGGTGGTTCAAATGAGGCAGCCCTCACTTAAACCTTGTCTTTCTTAACAAAATTATGCAATATACTGACTTGTAATGCTTAATCAATCATTCATATGGAGAACAATTTATGACTATGATTAAAACTACTCTGGCCTGCGGTATCGCACTCGGTTTGCTCGCCGGCTGTGCAACAGAATCTTCGCGCAGCCTGGAAGTCGCTAAAGTTGCTTCATACAATACACAATACAACGGCGTGCGCACCCCAATTTCCATCGGCAGCTTCGATAACCGTTCAAGCTTCCAAAAAGGTGTATTCTCAGACGGAGAAGACCGTTTGGGCAGTCAGGCCAAGACCATTTTGGCCACGCATCTTCAGCAAACCAACCGTTTCAATGTACTGAACCGCACCAATCTGAGTGCTTTGAAGCAAGAAGCAGGTATCTCAGGTAAAGCGCAAAACCTGAAAGGTGCAAGCTATGTTGTCACTGGAGATGTGACCGAGTTCGGTCGTAAAGATGTGGGCGACCACCAACTGTTCGGTATTTTAGGACGTGGTAAATCACAGATTGCCTATGCCAAAGTTGCCCTGAATATCGTTAACGTCCAAACTTCGGAGGTTGTTTATTCCACTCAAGGCGCCGGTGAATATTCACTTTCCAACCGCGAGGTTATCGGTTTTGGTGGTACGTCCGGATATGACGCAACTTTGAACGGCAAAGTATTGGATTTAGCCGTGCGAGAAGCCGTGAACAACCTGGTGCAAGCTATCGACAATGGCGCTTGGCAGCCTAACCGCTAAGGAGGCCGTATGAAAAAAGGGATATTATACGGATTGCCTCTGGCTGCCACACTTTTACTGGCTGCCTGCGGTTCTGCGCCTAAGCCGATTTACTACTGGAAAGACTACAACGCAACCGTTTACGAACGTCTGAAAAACGACGACGGTTCGGTAGGTAAGCAAATCGACAAGATGGAGAAGTATTTTAACGAAGCCAACCGCAAGCAATTGGCTGCTGCTCCGGGTGCCCATGCCCACATGGGGCTTTTGCTGATTGATGCCGGACAACCGGATGCAGCCAAGGCACAATTTGAAACAGAAAAGCAGCTGTTTCCTGAATCGGCGGATTTTATGGATTTTCTGTTGAAGAATAAAGCTTCGGGAGGAAAACAATGAAGATGATGAAGTGTTTACTGCCCTTGGCCGTCACCTTAGCTTTGGCTGCCTGTCAGACACATCAGCCACAGCCTTACGACTACACGGCTTTCAAAGAAAGCAATCCCAAGTCCATTTTGGTTTTGCCACCTTTGAATGAATCGCCTGATGTCAAGGCCACTTGGGGGATGCTGACCGCCACAACTTTCCCACTTTCCGAAGCCGGCTATTATGTCTTCCCGGTTGCTGTTGCTGCTGAAGCTTTCAAGCAAAACGGCCTGACCAATGCGGCTGACATCCATGATGTCAAATTGGACAAACTGCGTTCAATCTTTGGTAATGATGCTGTACTGTATGTTACTGTGAAGGAATATGGTACCAAATACCAAATCATCCAAAGTGTGACTACCGTCCGTGCGGAGGCCAAACTGGTCGATGCGCGTACCGGTAAAGAGCTCTGGAGTGGCTCCGCCGCAGCCTCTGATGCCGGGCAAAAGAGCAACAACAATATCGTTGCTGCCCTTCTTGGTGCAATTATTGATCAAGTGGTCGGCACATTGGGCGACAAAGGCTATGATATGGCTCAAGCCGCAGGTGTTGAGCTGCTCTCTCCAGCGAAACACAACGGTATCCTCCATGGTCCACGCTCCCCACATTACCAAAAAGAGCCTGGGCAACGTTAATCTGACTAAAAAAGCAGAATCTTTTGATTCTGCTTTTTTACCGTAAAGTACATTTTCAAGTACGGAAAATTTCCGTACAAATTTTTGTGATATAATTGCCAAAAACAGTTTTAAGGAAAGAGCCAATGGACTTAGGATTAAAACAAAATGCACGTATTGATCTCAAAGTCGATGCCGATATAAAGCTGCTGGCCGAGCGTGCAGCAGCGGCCACCGGTCAGACATTGAGTGCCTATTTATTGTCACTCATCCGCCAAGATGCTCCTAAAGTATTAGCAGAACAACAACACATTGTGTTGAGCAAGCAACATTATGCCGATTTTATGCGTTCCTGCGAAGCGTCTGCTCAAGAGTGGCCTTATTCGGGTGATGAACTGGTCAAGGTCGCCAAGCAACTCGATGCAGAAAGCTTTCAATGGCGTTAAAAAAAGCGTTTGAACCGCTGGACAAAACCATACACGATATTAAGGCCTTTCATTGTGGCAAGCCTGTCATGGATGAATTCCTACGTCGCTATGCTGCGAAAAATGCCAAACTAGGATTAAGTAAGACATGGATTTTATCAGAAAGCGAAGCTTCTGGCAAATTAGCTGTGGCTGCATACTTTACATTGGCCGTCCAATCGGTCAGCCCTGATGATTTGCATGCCTCCAACCTGCCGCGCTATCCAGCTCCCGTTACCCTCATCGCACGATTGGCCGTAGATAGCACATATCAAGGCAAAGGGCTGGGAAGCAAAACCCTACTTTCAGCCTTGGCTCAAGCGGTCAGAATCTACCATAACGGCCTACCTACTTATGCAGTGGTTTTGGATGTCTTAGATGATGAAGCCATGCGGTTTTATGAAAAGTTTGAGTTTTTTAAGCAGCTGGGCGCTTATACAGACAAGCTGTATGTACCGATGGCTGTATTGCAGCAAATTTTTGAACCAGATGCCAGGGGTACCGGTTTAAAAAGTCAGACGGAGTAATCTATGCCCCCTTTGAAGCCCTATCCGGAACTATTGAACGAGACAGAAGGAAGCGGTATCAACGAAACCGACTATCTGCTGAAATATCCTGCAAATGCGGCACACCTATATGAATCCATCGAGGCCGTCAAAGTAGGAAAAGCATTTGTTGATGTGCTGTCAGGCGATTCAGCAGATGCAGTAAAAAAACAGGGGAAATAGTCCCGCTTATAAAAAAGCAGAGTCTTCGGATTCTGCTTTTTACTACAAACAAAGTCGTAATGTCGCGCTTTGAAAAATCATATACTTGACACAGGTAAGGAAATTGCCTTACACTTGATTTAGTGGGATATCCCGCTAGATATTAAATTTACTAAATATTAGATTTTGATGAGAGTCCCGTAGGCCGCTTAAATATTAAAGACACACAGTAGGACGGATAAGTCAGAGTTGTGAAGAGTAATAGGAATATAGGCAGGGCAAAATGGATATGAATGTTATTTTAAATGCTGTGTCAACTATGACCAGTAAAAACCAAACAACCATTCCGGAATCAGTGCGCAAAGCATTAGGATTGGAGAAGCAGGACAAGCTCCGCTTCTCCGTATTGGAAGGCGGTCAGGTATTGCTTGAAAAAGATGTAATCGATGAAGAAGAATATGACAACGACCCTGTTGTTCACAACTTTCTGAATTTTTTGGAGCAATCCATGCAGGATTCCCCTGAATCGATTCGTCCCGCTTCCTCTTCCCGCTATGCCCGCTATCGTCAACTGGCCGGAGATTAACATAGTAGAGGATTAATATGCCTGACGAGCAGATGATGATAAATGGTTATACCATTTATGAGCATGAGTGTTTTACACAGCAGATGGAAAATCTTGCTGAGCAAGTAGAGAGCCAAAAAAAGGCCGAAAAAACCGCCAAATCAGATGAAGCAAAGCTTCTGAAGCGGATACTTGATGAAATAGATGCCATTGCCCAAGCACCCGACAATAAAAAATACCGTCTGGGTCAGACTATGGGTAGTGAATACAAGCATTGGCGGCGGGCAAAGATTATGGGAAGGTACAGGTTATTCTTCCGATACGACTCGACCAGTAAAATCATTATTTTTGCCTGGATCAATGATTCGAAGACGAAACGGACCTACGGCAGCAAAAATGATGCTTATGCGGTATTCAAAAAAATGCTCGAAAGCGGTAATCCCCCATCGGACTGGCAGGCATTAGTAAATGAGGTGGAGAGAAGCAACATGGGATAGAGTCCTATGAAGCCCGCAGAATTCAAGGAGACATCATGAAAAAAATCATCAAATGGACTGCCATATTCGTTGCGATGTTCGGCATCTTCACCCTGCTCTCCATGGTGGCGGGTAATGATGTTTCTTGGGCTGCGTTTACCGACGAAACCAACTGGGGTGTTGGCGTACTGTTTGCACCATTGCTGACTGCGGCGTGCTGGGCTTTGTGGCCAACGCCGACTTATTCTCCGTTTGATGGTCTTGGTAGCTGTCATTACAATAGTATAAATCCAAATAATTGGAGAAATGACGATTCGGCAACAAATCCCTTTGATTCACATATGGTTGGAAATATATACTATTCTCCATTTGAAGATGATGAATAATTAAACAGGCAGCTTTAAAGCTGCCTGTTTAATTATTCAGAGCTTTCCAAAGCCCGTTCTACTGCTGCCAAGCTCTTGTAAAACGCCGTTTTACCCTCCTCGCTTTGCAACTCCGTGCCACCGCTAAAACTCAGGCGGACGGCGCAGTCGTTCAAGTCCGGGGATTCTTCCACTTCGATGATGATATGGGCAATGGCCATAGTCTTTCCTTTCTCTATCTGATTTTGGCAATTTCATTCAAAGTTTTACCGCGATATGCGCTTACCGGCAACACCTTACCAGACGGGCTGTACAGCATCGCATCAAGGTGTGGGCCGCTTACTCCACCGCTGCTGCCCAACTGGCCGATTTGCTGTCCTTTTGCCACCGGATCACCAAAACGCAACGGGCTGGCCGTGTTCATATGGGAGGCTCGGTAACGGACACCGTTCGGTGCCTGAATGACCACTGTATGCCCCCAGCCCACCGTTACCTTGCGGCCATTGCGAATCACCGTATTGGCCTGATAACGGCTTTCTACAACCCTACCGCTGAACGGAGCCAGTAGCGGCGTGCCGACGCTTCCCCGGTAATCCTCACCTTTATGGTCTTTGGCCGTTTTTAAAATCGGATGTATCCGCCTGCCGAATGGGCTGGTGATCACATGCGCCCCGGGAAGAAGCGCGCCCAGAGTTTCCTTGCTGTTTCCGTATGATTTTGCCCCGTTGCCCCGATAGCCATCGGTCGGGGCTACTGTTTTGGGCGGAAGGTGCGGGATCCGCTGCCCGGGCGCTGTTTCAGATCGTTGGCCAAATTCGGGTTCCTGCCCAAATGAGCTTCAGCCTGATTGGCCCCGGAGCCGAGAGGGTCTTTGCCGTCGCGAACATCCTGCATCACCTGTTCACGTCTCTCTCCACTGGCATTCTGCGGCCAGATATGAGAATTCAGCTCCATTATCATGCCATTGCTGTTTTCGTCCGCTTTTCGTGCCCGATTGGCCAAATCATCGACACGGCTGTCATAGCGCTGACCGCCTTGAGCCACATCGCTGTCGACACCGCTTCTGGCTTGATTGAAATCCCGCTCATAGTCGTTGCCACGTTTGCTGATGGCCGCATCAATCGAATCGGCACGGATACCGCTGCGTGCAGCACGCTCGCGTACACCCTCAAAGGCGGCATTGGAGCCTGAAGCAACGGTAGAGACGTTTTGCTGATACGCTGTATCAACCGTATTTGATGGGCGGCTGTCCGGAGAGAGGTTGCCCTCCGGTTTCCAGCCGGCCTGTTGTGCGGCTGTGCCCATCTGACTGCTGCGACGGTCTGCTGTGGCCATGGCCGTCTGAAAAGTATTGCCTTCGCCGCTGTTCAGCTGTGACAGGGTTAGATTCGGATTGTTTGCAATCAGGTCGTTAGTATTATCGTAGGTGACGGTTTTACCGTTGCCGTAAGTGCGCTGAGCCTGTTCACGGTAGCTTTGGGCCTCGTTGAAGCTGTCGGTAGCCGAACGGCTGGCTTGCTGTGCACGCTGCATGCTGGCACTCGCGCCTTGTGCCAGCTCGTCTCCGGAGGACAGTGAGTTTTTATAGGCCGCAGAGCTGCTGACTTTGTCGGTAAAGCTGCTATCAAAGGTAATACCTTCTTCCCTTAATGCCTTAGCTGCTTTTGTAATATCAGCACTTAATTTAGAGTCGTTGATAGCCTCACCTTTCCAGCCGCCGCCGTTGCCAGCTACATTTAAACCTAAGTTGGCAGCTATTGCTGAGCGAATCGCAGAGCCTTCGGAAATACCGTGTTTATGTGCAATATCATCCGCTGCTTTCATGACTTGAGACCATTTATGCGATTGAGCCGCATCCAAGCCCATGCCGTAACCCGAATCCGCACTCTGGCCAAAGCTGTGTTTTCCGGCCCAAGCCAAGGTTTGCGCCTGCCCCAAAGCTAAGCTTTCCTGATAAGCCGCCTGATGTTGTCTGGCCGCTGTTTCCGCGCGGTCAGCCATGCGGCCGTAGTTTTCTGATTCACTGATTTGCGATTGTGATGAGACGGCCAAGCTGCTGTTGCGTGCCTGATAGCGGCTGGTTCCGCCGGCTGCACTCATCCAAGAGGTACCGGCCGCCGAATGCGCAGTCGTCATCTGTGGATCGGTATATACCGGGTTGAGTGAGTATTTATTGGCGTTGGCATTGTTGTAATTCATATTGCCGGCGGCAAAATTGCCCGTACCTGCTTGTGAACCGGCCGATTCCGCACTGGATTTCGCCGCAGTGGCCATGCCGGTCAGTCCGCCCACCAAGGTGCGTCCGCCCACCAAGGTGCGTCCGCCCACCAAGGTGCGTCCGCCCACCAAGGTGCGTCCGCCCACCAAGGTGCGTCCGCCCACCAAGGTGCGTCCGCCCACCAAGGTGCGTCCGCCCATAACCAATGCGCCGGAAATAACTGGAACCAGCCACATTGCACCAGCCGCCGCTGCCTGGGCATCGGCGGCCGCCATCAGCAGGCCGTCGCCGGAGCCCGGGGTAATCATACCGACGGCTGTTTCAGCATTAAACAGACGGCGTGTATGAATTGTCAGCACAAAATTGATGATACTTGTTAAATATCGTGCAAAACTGAGCCAGGGAAACGGGGAGTTGTGCTCCAAAATTGAGCCACTCTCCGTTTGTTATAAACTGCTCCGCTTTATCACACAGCGGAGCCCAACCTGGATGTTATGCATG
>NZ_JADGLG010000079.1:0-6407 GCF_015235335.1 Neisseria sp. 19428wB4_WF04 | reverse complement strand
CTTTGCCGGTTAGGGAAATCGGAGCGTACGCCTTGCGGCAGAAAGCTGGGCTGCCCGGCGATTTTCAGCACTTCGAAATGGTGTGTGCCTATGGTTTCTTGAAAAACTTGGGTCTCGATGGTAATCATGCCGTATTGCGGTGTGTTTTCCTGATAGTTTTGAATACCGCTGGAACGGTCTTCAACGATTTGGCCGTTGATGCTCAACACCTTATTTTTATATTCGACAACGTCGCCGGGCAGGCCGACGGCGCGCTTGATATAGTTGATTTTGGTGTCTTCGGGATAGTTGAACACCACCACGTCGCCGCGTTCCACTTGGCCGGTGGGCACCAGCACGTTATTGACAATCGGTGTGCGGATGCCGTAGGCAAATTTGTTCACCAGGATAAAGTCGCCCACTACCAGCCCCGGGCGCATGGAGCTGGAGGGAATTTGAAACGGCTCGGCCACAAAGGTGCGCAACACAAACACCACCAGAATAATCGGGAAAAACCCGCCCATGTAATCGGTGAAATGGTTGCTGTCGCCCACCGGGCTTTTTTTCAGACGGCCTTTGTGGATAAACCATACGGTGCCGGTAAACAGTACGAAAATCAGCAGCACGGCTGTAAAGCTCATAAATGCCGACAAAATGCCGAATATGCCCACCATCATCAGCAGGTAGCCCCACTGCAGGCTGCCGCTCCACTCGCCGCCCTCTTCCCGCGATTTGCTGCTTTTTGCATACAAAACCAAGCCTGCGGCCAAGGCGGCCAGTGCGCCCCAAATCAAAGTATTGTTCATTTATTTGTCCCCAATCTGCAAAACTGCCAGAAATGCGCTTTGCGGAATTTCCACATTGCCCACCTGCTTCATGCGGCGTTTGCCGGCTTTTTGTTTTTCCAAGAGTTTTTTCTTACGGGTGATGTCGCCGCCGTAACATTTCGCCAACACGTTTTTGCGCAGGGCTTTAACGGTTTCGCGGGCGATAATCTGGCTGCCGATGGCCGCCTGAACGGCAATGTCGAACATTTGGCGCGGAATCAGTTCGCGCATTTTTGCCGCCAGCTCGCGGCCGCGGAACACGGCGTTGGCGCGGTGCACTATCAGGCTTAAGGCATCGACTTTTTCGCCGTTTACCATGATATCGAGCTTGATTAAATCGGCAGCCTGGAATTCTTTGAATTCGTAATCCAAAGAGGCATAGCCGCGCGAAGTGGATTTGAGTTTGTCGAAAAAATCCATCACCACTTCGTTCATGGGCAAATCGTAGGTAAGCATCACTTGGCGGCCCATATACTGCATATTTTTCTGCACGCCGCGTTTTTGGTTGCACAAGGTCATCACTGCGCCCACATATTCCTGAGGGGTGAGGATGGTTGCGGTGATAATCGGCTCGAAAATTGTGTCGATGCTGCCCACATCGGGCAGTTTGGAAGGGTTCTCCACTTCGATTTTTTCGCCGTTTTTCAGCAATACTTCATAAACCACAGTCGGCGCGGTGGTGATTAAATCCATATCGAATTCGCGCTCTAAACGCTCCTGCACGATTTCGAGGTGCAGCAGCCCCAAAAAGCCGCAGCGGAAGCCGAACCCCAGCGCTTGCGACACTTCCGGCTCGAATTTCAGCGAGGCATCGTTTAACTGCAGTTTTTCCAGTGCATCGCGCAAAGCTTCGTAATCATGGCTTTCCACCGGATAAAGCCCGGCAAACACCTGCGATTGGACTTCTTGGAAACCCGGCAGCGCCTGCGGGGCGGGGTTCGCCGAGAGCGTGATGGTGTCGCCCACTTTTGCCGCGTTCAGCTCTTTGATGCCGGTAATCAGAAAGCCCACCTCGCCTGCTTTCAGCTCGGATTTGGCTACCGATTTCGGGGTAAACACGCCGAGTTGTTCGGCCTGGGTTTCGGCTCTGGTACTCATAAACAGCACTTTGTCTTTCAGTTTCAGACGGCCTTGCTTCACCCGAACCAGCATCACCACGCCCACATAGTTGTCGAACCACGAATCGATAATCATGGCTTGCAGCGGGGCATTTTCATCGCCTTCGGGTGCGGGGATTTTGGCCACGATTTCTTCCAGCACGTCTTCCACACCCAAGCCGCTTTTAGCGGAGCATTGCACTGCATCTGCCGCATCGATGCCGATGATGTCTTCGATTTCCTGCGACACGCGGTCGGGGTCGGCAGCAGGCAGGTCGATTTTATTGAGCACCGGCACCACTTCCACACCCAAATCGATGGCGGTGTAGCAGTTGGCCACGGTTTGCGCTTCCACGCCCTGCGAAGCGTCCACCACCAACAGCGCGCCTTCGCAGGCGGAAAGCGAGCGGGAAACTTCGTAAGAAAAATCCACGTGCCCCGGGGTGTCGATTAAGTTGAGCAGATAAGTCTGCCCGTTGCGCGCTTTATAGTTGAGGGCGGCGGTTTGCGCTTTGATGGTGATGCCGCGTTCTTTTTCGATGTCCATCGAATCGAGCACCTGTGTGCTCATTTCGCGCATTTCCAAACCGCCGCAATATTGGATAAAGCGGTCGGCCAGTGTGGATTTTCCGTGGTCGATGTGGGCGATAATGGAGAAATTCCGGATGTTTTTCATTGAGTTGGACATACTGCTCGTTATTCTTGAAAGGCCGTCTGAAAAGGGTTTGCCCAATCGGGCAAAACGAAAATCAAATAGCTGCGTATTTTAGCCGAAAAATAAGGTTTGGGCTAATTTCAGACGGCCCGGCCTGCGGGGTTTGCGGCAATCCCGCCGAAGCGTCAGACGCACCACGGTAAAGAAGCCGGCGGGGATTTGCCGCCTGTGTTCCGCAGGGGATTTTTCAGACGGCCCGGATATTGAAAATCTGATTGGAAGCATTATATCGAGGCTGTTATCCAGTTTTGGTTGGGGTTGGAACACATGAAAACGTTTTTCCGCACCGCTGTTGCGGTATTGCTGTTGCTGCTGGCCTTTGCCGCCGGCCGGTATGGGTCGGACAGGCTGCCGCAGCAAGAGCAGCAAGTGCTCACGCGAGAAGGGGTGCTCACGCAAATCCAAAACCTCAACCGCCTGGAAAGCACGGCGTTCCATATCGATACCATTGTGAAAACCCAGAAAAAAGGCAACTGGTATGCGCTGTGGCAAGATGCGCAAACCGGGCTGTTTATGGCGCAGGGCCGGGTGCTGGCAGGCTTGGATTTAAACAAACTCACTGCCGACAATGTGAATGTGGTTGACGGCAAAGTGATTATCAGCCTGCCGCCGGTAGAGGTGCTAGATGTTAACCTCGACAATATCGAAGTGTACAACATCCAAACCGGTTCGCTCGGCCTGCACCCCATCGATAAAAGCGTGTTTGCTTCGGTACAGGAGCAGGCGAAAAAACAAGTGTTGGCAAGCGCCTGTAAAGCAGATATTCTTGAACACGCGCAAGTTCAGGCCCGGCGCCGGCTCGAAACGCTGTTTGCGCTCACGCAAACCAATGTATCCATTTATCCCTCCGCTTTGCCGCCGTGCAAAGTTTGATTGTTTAGATATGAAAGGAAAGCTATGTCCCAAGTAACCCTGCAAGGCAACCCCGTTGAAATCGGCGGCGTATTTTTACAAAAAGGGCAGACTGCGCCCGATTTCCAATTAACCGCAAGCGGTTTGGCCGAAAAAACCTTGGCCGACTTTGCGGGAAAACGCAAAATCCTCAATATTTTCCCCAGCATCGATACCGGCGTGTGCGCGCAATCCGTGCGCACCTTCAACGAAAAAGCGGCCGGCCTGGATAACGCTGTGGTGCTGTGTATTTCTGCCGACCTGCCGTTTGCCCAGGCGCGCTTCTGCGGCGGCGAAGGCATCGACAATGTGGAAATGCTGTCCACTTTCCGCAGCAGCTTTGCCCGCGATTACGGCGTGGCCATCGACAGCAGCAAACTCAAAGGGCTGACCGCCCGCTCGGTGGTGGTGCTGGATGAAAACAACCAAGTCCTGCACAGCGAGCTGGTGGGCGAAATCGCCCGCGAGCCGGATTATGCCTCGGCTTTAACGGCATTGTAATGCGGCTTTGAATGCAACAACCGAGGCCGTCTGAACATTTCAGACGGCCTTGTTCCGAAATCAATGTTGCCGTTATGGTTGGGTGTTTTTCTGCCAAACTGCAGACACGCCCGAAACAGCCGGCCGACAGCCGTGCCAAACCGGCAACCATATGGCGCGGCGATCCGCACAACAGGTGCCGCTGCCGAAAACGGCGTGATATTGCAATCAGGCTGATTTCACATCCGCTCGAAAGATAACAGGATGGCCGGATACTACCCGTCAAACGATTACTGCAAGCGCGGCTTAACAGGAAGCAATATGTATCCCTTCAATGATAACGGCTACACTCAGGCGGCAGATGCCGCCGTTGCGCTGTTGCAGCGGCACGCGCCTGCAGAAGCCGAAACGGCCGCCCCCTATGTATATCAACTGTTTGAAGCGCTTTCAGACGGCCACGCTTTTATTTGGCTCAACGATACCGATACCGCTGCTTTGCAGCAGATACCGGGCATAGCCGGCAGCAGCGATATGCCGCTGGTGATTGTGGGCAGGCGGCTGTTTCTCGGCCGGATATGGCAACTGGAGCGCGACCTGGCGCGGGAGATCGTGCGCCTGGCCGCAGCGGAAACCCAACCCGCTGATTGGATGCAGGCCGGGCAGAATCTGGCGCAATGGTTTGACGGCGCAAACAGCGAAGGCCAACGCGATGCCGCCGCACTCTCTCTGCTGCAACCGTTTATGCTCATCAGCGGCGGGCCGGGCACGGGGAAAACCACCACCGTGGCCAAACTTCTGGCGCTGCTGTGCAACAATGCCGGTACATTGCCGCGCATTGCCTTGGCCGCCCCCACCGGCAAGGCTGCCGCCCATATGGCGCGCGCGCTACACCGCGCCGTCTGCGATTTCAAACCGCCCGAGCCTGTCTGCCGCCATCTGCTGCAACTCGAGGGGCAAACCGTACACCGCCTGCTGAAGCTGCGCCCACCGCAGATGCAGCCTGCTTTCCACAGCGGGCAGCCGCTGCCGCTGGATGTGTTGGTTATAGATGAAGCTTCAATGCTCGACCTTGCCCTCATGCTGCAACTGCTGCGTGCCATACCTTCGGGGTGCCGCGTGATTCTGTTGGGCGATGAAAACCAACTGCCTTCGGTAGGCGCAGGCGCGGTTTTGGCCGAACTGGCGCAAGAAACCCTTTTAAACACCACCACTGCGCAAGAATTATCGGTCATACTGCCGCAACACGGCTTCAAAGTCGGCAGCAACCCGCCGCCCTTGTCGGCCAACACCGCCCGCCTGCAGTTCAGCCACCGCTTCGGCAGCGACAGCGGCATCGGCTGCCTGGCCCATGCCGTTATAGCGGGCGATGCAGAAAGCGCATGGGCGCAATTTGCCCGTTTTCCCGCAGCACTCGGCGTGTGCGCAAGCGGCATCAAACAACAGGTCGAAGCTTTTTATGAAAAACAGGCCGCCTATTGGCAGGCAGTAGCTTCGGGCGATGCCGGACAAGCGTTCCGCCGCCACACCGACACGGTGGTGCTGGCAGCCCGGCGGGAAGATGCCGCCGCATTCAACGAAGCCTACCGCCGCTGTCTGCAGCGGCATGGTTTGGCACGCGCCGATGCACCGTGGTTTGCAGGGCAGATAGTGATGGTGTTGCGCAACGATTACACGCTGGATTTATTTAACGGCGACATCGGCCTGATTCTCCCCGACCACAACCGTCTCGACACGCTGGCTGCGCACTTTCCTGCCGCAAACGGGTTCCGCTCCGTTTCCCTGAGCCGCCTGCCCGCCCACGAAACCGCATTTGCCGTTACCGTGCACAAAAGTCAGGGCTCGGAATACGGCGAAGTCTGGCTGCTGCCTCCGACCGCAAACGGCAGCCCGCACGGCCTGAGCCGCGCCCTACTCTACACCGCCGTAACCCGCGCCCGCGAACGGTTTGTATTTTGGGGCAGCCGCCTTGCTTTTCAGACGGCCTGCGCCACACAGGAAAACCGCCGCAGCGCATTGCGCGAAATGATAAACAGAGAAACAGCCAAAAGCAGAAAATAAAGCCCGCCCCTTATAACCATAAGGCCGGGCAGTTTGCAAAATCCCGAAAAAGCCGATTGCCGTTATTTTCATGCAGGGGAAGTGGCAGCATCCAAGTGTTTCAGACGGCCTTGAGGCGTTGCAAGACAAGGCTTTGGGCATCAGAAAAGGCTCAGGCACAGGAAAAGGCCAGCTTGTCCACATCCTTTGCTAAAATATATTTTATGTTTAAAAACAATATATTATTTATGTTTCTTAGGAAGCAAAATTAGCCCAAGGGTCGATTTCTCAGTATTTTAAGCAAGACTAATACAGATCATCATGCCTGTGATTGAAGCGAAATTAGGTTTCCTTTAAGTGTAAATAAAAAGTCTGTTTCGG
>NZ_JADGLG010000078.1:0-6570 GCF_015235335.1 Neisseria sp. 19428wB4_WF04 | reverse complement strand
CGGGAGCGGCCTCGGGGGGGTGCTCTGCCGAAGCAGGGGCGGCCGCACCGGCGGCAGCTTCCACCAGCACAATCACGCTGCCTTCGGATACTTTGCTGCCCACCTGCACTTTCACTTCTTTTACCACACCGGCGGCATCGGCCGGCACGTCCATAGTGGCCTTGTCGGTTTCCAGCGTAATCAGCGTGTCATCAACGGCAATGGTGTCGCCCGCCTTCACTTCAACGGCAATCACGTCCACATCGCTGTGGCCGCCGATATCGGGTACTTTGATTTCTACGATCTGACTCATCGTGATATTCCTTTATCAACCACAGTTTGCATACTGCGGCTTGAATGTTTCAAATGTCTGCCAACTTTTTCAGACGGCCCGGACAACAGGCCGTCTGAAAAAAAGCATCAGCGTTTCCAGCTTGGTGCGGTATCGGTTTTGATGCCGTATTTTTCGATGGCCTGCTGCACCACGGCTTTTTCAACCTTACCCTGGTCGGCCAGCGCGCTCAGGGCGGCTACGGCAACATGGCGGCTGTCTACCTCGAAGAAATCGCGCAGGTTGGCACGGCTGTCGCTGCGTCCGAAACCATCGGTGCCCAAAACATGGTAATCATTGGGAACATAGGCTCTGATGCGGTCGGCAAAGCTGCGGATATAGTCGGTGGAAGCAATCACCGGGCCTTCACGACCCTGCAGCTGCCGGGTAACGAAAGGCAGTTTGTTTTCTTCCAGCGGGTGCAGGCGGTTGTAGCGTTCCACTTCGATGGCATCGCGGTGCAGCAGGTTGAACGATGGACAGGACCAAATATCGGCTTCTACGCCGAAATCGGCTTTGAGCATATCGGCAGCTTTAACCACTTCGTTCAGAATCACGCCCGACCCCATCAGCTGCACTTTCTTGCCGCTTTCGCCGCCTTCGCGCAACAGATACATGCCTTTGATGATTTCTTCTTCAATGCCTTTGCGCTGCGGCATCGCCGGGTGGGCATAGTTTTCGTTCATCACGGTGAGATAGTAGAACACGTCTTCCTGATCCACATACATACGGCGCAGGCCGTCTGCAATAATCACCGCCAGCTCGTATTGGTAAGCCGGGTCGTAAGAGAGGCAGTTGGGGATTAAATCGGCCTGAATCTGGCTGTGGCCGTCTTCGTGCTGCAAACCTTCGCCGTTAAGCGTGGTGCGGCCGGCTGTGCCGCCCACCAAAAAGCCGCGTGCGTGCATATCGCCCGCCGCCCAAGCCAAATCGCCTACCCGCTGGAAACCGAACATCGAGTAGTAAATATAGAACGGAATCATGGCGTAGCGGCTGTTGGCATAGCTGGTGGCGGCGGCAATCCAGTCGGCCATCGCGCCCGGCTCATTGATGCCTTCCTGAAGAATCTGACCGTCCACCGATTCTTTGTAGAACATCAGCTGGTCTTTATCCTGCGGCGTGTATTGCTGGCCTTTCGGATTCCAAATGCCGTATTGGCGGAACATACCTTCCATGCCGAAGGTGCGGCTTTCATCGGGCACAATGGGAACGATGCGCTTGCCGATCTGCTTGTCTTTCAACAAAGTGGAAAGAATGCGCACAAATGCCATGGTAGTGGAAAATTCGCGATCGCCGCTTGATTGAAGCTGTGCGTCAAATGCTTCCAAAGCCGGCACGGGAATGGCCTCGGTATTGGGATTGCGCTGCGGCAGATAGCCGCCTAAAGCATTGCGGCGCTCGCGCAGATAGCGCATTTCTTCGCTGTCTTCGGAAAAGCGGTGGTAAGGCAGGTTGCCGCTGTCGATCTGCTCATCGGTTACGGGAATGCCGAAACGGGTACGGAATTTTTTCAGCGATTCCACATCCATTTTTTTGGCCTGGTGTGCTACGTTTTGGCCTTCGCCCGAAGCGCCCATGCCGTAGCCTTTGATGGTTTTGGCCAAAATCACGGTGGGCCGCCCGCCTGCATGGTTTACCGCTTCGTAATAAGCGGCATACACTTTGTGCGGATCATGGCCGCCGCGGTTCAAAGCCCAAATTTCTTCGTCAGACATACCGGCAACCATCGCCTTTAATTCGGGCGTATTGAAGAAATGCTCGCGCACATAGGCACCGTCTTTCGATTTATAGGTTTGGTAGTCGCCGTCCAAACATTCGTTCATGCGCTGCTTAAGCGCGTTGCTGGTGTCGGCAGCCAGAAGATTGTCCCAACGGCGCCCCCAGATCACTTTCAACACGTTCCAGCCCGCGCCGCGGAAATTGCCTTCCAGCTCTTGAATGATTTTGCCGTTGCCGCGCACAGGGCCGTCCAAACGTTGCAGGTTGCAGTTAATCACAAAAATCAGATTGTCCAAACCTTCGCGGGCGGCCAAAGAAATCGCGCCCTGGCTTTCTGGCTCGTCCATCTCGCCGTCGCCGCAGAAACACCATACTTTGCGGCCTTTGGTTTTGGTTAGGCCGCGCGATTCGAGATACTTCAGAAAACGCGCCTGGTAAATCGCCATCAGCGGCCCCAAGCCCATAGACACAGTGGGAAACTGCCAAAAATCGGGCATCAAGTGGGGGTGGGGATAGGAGGACAAGCCCTTGCCGTCCACCTCTTGACGGAAATTGTCAAGCTGTTCTTCTGTCAGACGGCCTTCCACAAAGGCGCGGGCATAAATGCCCGGCGCAACGTGCCCCTGAACAAACACCATATCGCCTTCTTCACCATCGCCTTTGGCTTTCCAGAAATGGTTGAAACCGACATCATACAGAGTGGCGGCAGACTGGAAAGAAGCAATGTGCCCGCCCAGCTCCAAATCTTTTTTGCCGGCACGCAGCACCATGGCAGCGGCGTTCCAGCGGATGGCGGCGCGGATGCGGTGTTCCAGTTCGTGATTACCCGGCGACTTCTGCTCTTTACCCACGGGAATGGTGTTCAAATAAGCGGTGGTGGCGTCAAACGGCATATGCACGCCGCGCCGGCGGGTATATTTCACCAGCTGCTCCAGCAAGAAGTGCGCACGCTCTTCCCCCTCGCTTTCCAGTACCGAGCTTAACGCATCGAGCCATTCCTGGGTTTCAATCGGGTCTGCATCTTGAATTTGGTTCGACATATTCATCCCTTCTGTTAAGTGTCAGAATCAGCCTTTTCAGACGGCCTTTCTGCTTTCGTTTATGAAAACCTTGTATGTTTGCCCTGCAGCGCAAACACACGGGCAGTCTGCAACGCCTGCGCGCCGCCGGCCTAAAGCATCAATATGAAACTTTAGCGGCCGACCGCCCGCCTTTTGGCGGCAATTCGGGCTGCGCTGCAATATCCATTGCTTAATACAAAATCCTATCAGCAAACTGTGCCGCTGGCAAATTGACGCAAACGCGTCTGCAACACTTCCGCGCATTATTCAGGCCGGTTTTGTTCTTTATAGAAACATACAGCTTGATAATTGCCGGTTTGTTTTCTTTCACAGCCCGCAAACGAATCAAAACGAATATTTTACTGTATAAAATTTCACTGTGTAAAAACGTTGTTTCGGTTTGAACTGCTGAGAGCTTTCCTGCAAAAAAGCCGGGGTAAAACCCGGCCTGCGGCTATAGTTTTTTGTGGGAAGCAACCGTAACCGTTTTCACAAACAAGTCGGTATGCTTTTATCAAACTTCAGGTATCAAACTTCAGGCCGTCTGAAACCTTTGTTGCAAACAGTTTCTGCACAGCCCGAAGTTTTTCAGACGGCCTGAAACATATAGCAATACCATACTGCGCTGCTCCGCACGGGGTTTAAAGCAAACATTCCGGCGGGTTGCCGACACCCGCCGCCCGTCAATGTTCTTTCGGCGGCGGGTTGAAAAACGCCAGCAGGCGGCTGCCGCCCTGTTTCAGCGCTTCAATGAAAATCGCCACTTCACGCTCCTGTGTTTCGGGGTAGCTTACGGTGAACAGCCAGCCCTCCTGCGCCAATGTGTAGTTGATGCCCAAACCGTCCGGCGATGTGGGGGCAAAGGCGAAATTGGTGATTACGGCATCATCGCCCAAAGTTGAGGTGGAAAGAAAATCGGTGCTGAAAGTTTGATAACCCGTGCTTTTAAAAAAGGCGGGCACATGGCTGTTTTTGCGTTTGGCCGTCAATTGCAGGCCGAGCAGGTGGCGGTTGGCACCCTGCCCCGTTTTGGCGGCCTTTATCCGGGCCTTGTGTTCGGCCAACGCAGCATCGAACAGGGATTGGGCGGGCTTTTCCTGCAACAGTGAAGCCACGAATGCGAGCGACTCTTCCGATACGGGACGCACGCATTCGGTGCGGCCGTAGGCGAAATGGCTCACATCCACCGCTTCGTAGGTGTTGCGTATATCGCCGTAAGTGGTTAATTGGGCATATTGCAGCAGAAACTGCATCAGCGCGTCATGGCTCGTACCTTTGGGTATGCTGCCGCCGTCAAATGGGATAACAACGCTTTTTACGCGCATTTTGCGGGCTTGGACGGCGTAATTCTGCTGCCATTGCGGCCAGCTTTTCTTTTGGGCGGGTGTCAAATGCCAGGCATGACGGCTGATGGCGGGAGCGGCCTTCCTGCCCTTGCCGCCGTTTTTTTCCGCCGCCAGCGCAACAATGCCTTTCAATGTGCCGCCGTCTTCCCAGGTGTGTTCGCAATGCAGAAACAAACGCTCGGTAGCGGTGTTGTAGCAGAAGGTAGTCGGTTTGTAGCACCAGATATTTTGCTGCTTTGCAAATGTGGCATAGGCCAAATCTTCATCGGCATTCAGGCTTTCTTCACGGTAAATGCTGATGTGGAACAGGTCGGTTTCGAGATAATCGGCCAACTCGGCATTTTCTTCTTTGCTGCGCAGGGCTTTATAAACGCGGGCGGTTTGGTTGCCGCCGGGGTAACACGGCACGACCACGGGAAACGGGCTTTCGGCAGAGTCGGCCAAAATTTGGGCAACAGCCTGCCGGAAAGTATCGGGGTGGTAGACTTCACCATTCTCATCAAGCGCGGCAATGCGGTAATAAAAACCGTTGTGCAGCACACCGATATGCCGGCTCGGCGTTTCGGCAATGCGGAAAGTATCACAGCCGGTTTGCGGCACCCGCGCCGCGCCGCGTAAAATCTGCCATTGCGCCATGCACACGGGCGCACCCTGCGGCGTTTGGGGCGCGCTGATGCGGCCGTGGTGATAATCGGCGCATACGCCGGCCAATGCGGCAGCCCATCCGCCCAAATCCCTGCCGAGCGTGCGGATATGGAAGCCGACATTGCTTGCCAGCGGCAGCGGTGTGCGTATTTTCAAATAGCTTTCCAACCATGCGTCAATCAGCCAGCTTCGGTCGGTTTCGGCAGCAAACGCCTGCAGGCCGGCCTGCAAACCGGGCGCACTGCGGGTTTGAAACTGCCGCACGGCAGCCGCAGTTGCGGCATAGCCTTCATCGTTAAGCAGCGGTTTCACCTGCTTGAGATAGCGGGCACAGGTTTCGGCAAGATCGGGTACGGGCAGCACAGGCTGTTGCGGCATAATTTCCTCCTTTAGCATAAACGCATGATATTGAATGGATTGTAACGGAAAACAGCCGCATTGGTAAGCCCGTCCCCTATGGAAAACAGCTATCTAAAAATGGCTGCAAACCCGCCCCGGCCGAGCCTTTGCAAAGCTGTCGGGATGAAAACAACGATGCCTGAAAAACTCCAATAAACCGTGTTGGGTTGTTCCGTCATTTTTTGCTTTACTGTAACCCATTGCCAACCATGGCTGCGCCGCCCTTTGCTGCACGGATTATATTCTCTGCGGCTCGCCGCCTCACCATTCGTTTTTGCGTATCAGCAATAGCGAAGCCATTTTATTTTCGATACCGGGCAAGCCGCATGCATTACAGACAACACCGAACGGAACGGAACGGAACAGAACCGATTCCGTTACCGCATCGGCGGCCGAGAGCACCGTTATCTTTGAGCCAAAACGCAACCCTTGCAACAGAATGAAGCGTCAATTGCAAACAAGCAGAGGCAATTGCAAAGGCCGTCTGAAAGCCCTCATCGGCGGATAAATTTTCAGACGGACTACAAACCGGTTTCCGCCTCAGCCCGCCCCGCATCGACAACAACTGCCGGATACTTTGTAAAAAGGCCGCCCGAACACCCGCAACATAGCCCCAGGCCGGTTTTCAGACGGCCCGGGCATTTATGTAACGCTGTAAACCGTGCTCCCCTGAAAATCAACTTATAAAACTAAGGCGCTCTGAAAATCAAACTTAAGGCCGTCTGAAAACCGAGATATGGTTTCAGACGGCCTGAATTTTGCCGGGCTTGGGTTTGACGCAGCGCACAAGCCCTTTGCCGCAGCCGGCCCGGCAGGCAAGAAAAGCTGCTGCCTTTTTTCAGACGGCCTTGCCGTCCAGTCCGCCTGTATCTTTAAATAAGGGGCTGAAGTAGATTAGCCCTAAACACCACACCAAAGCCGCAAAGTTTTTAACTGCTGCTTTGGTGTCCCGAAGTTAAAACGAAACTCACATTCTTTCAAGAACAGAGGAAAAGATTTTCGGTCGATTCCGTTGTATTTGCGCAAGACACGTTTCGCCTGATTCCAAAAATTCTCAATGCCGTTGATATGGTTGTGTCGGTCGGCAAAC
>NZ_JADGLG010000077.1:0-6775 GCF_015235335.1 Neisseria sp. 19428wB4_WF04 | reverse complement strand
GGCCATGTAGGCCGACTGCATATTGGTTAAGTAGATGGTTTTGAGCCGGTGCGGGCTGCCCAGCGTGGCCGTCTGAATATCGCCGGTGTCGGGGTTGGCTACGTCTTTACGCCCCCACCAGCCTTTGCCTTGCAGAACGGGTGTGAGCTGTCGGCTGAACTCAGTGAGTGTTTCGCCGTTTTCGGCGGCGCGCACCACGGCATCATAGATATCGTCGGCCACATCCATGCCTGCGGTTTTGGCGACGGTCAAGGCGGTAGCATGGGCATCATCAAGCATATCCTGCCAGTCCCACGATACCTGATGGCCTTTTTGCTTCAGATAGGCCACGGCGGCTTCGGGCTGCATACCGAACACGGCTTTGATGTCTTCGGGATTCATGCCAATTCTCCGCTGGCTTCAATTCGGCCGACCAGTTCGGACAGGAACAGTACGCGCGCCAGCTCGTTTTGCAGGTCGGCATCGTCCATGTTCGGGAAGGCTTCGGCCAGACGGTCGAGGATGTTGTCTTGGGTTTCGCCTTTTTGGATTTCGTTTACCAAAGCCGCCGCCAATGCTTGGCCTTGCGCATTCAGACGGCCTGCGTCGGGCGCGAGGGTGTCGATGATTAAGCCGGCATCGGTGTGGTCATGCTCGGCAAAGTCGGCAGGCGGTTTGGCAGGCTGCCTGAACGCCGCCGCGTCTGTTTCCGCAATATCGCCGTCTTCCAAACCGTAAGTACGTTTCCAATATTGCGGCGTGAAGCGCACACCCGAATCGGCCAGCGTTTTGTCGCGCTCGGCACGCTCTTTGGTGCCGCTCTCTTCGTTTTCAAACAATTCAAACTTGGGCGCGGACACATTGCCGAAGTTCAGCTCCACCACCCATTCAATCAATCGGTTAAACGTGTCCTCCACGATGCGGCTGTCGGCATCGCGGATGTCGTCGGTCACTTCCAAGCCCGCCGCCGCGCTGGCGTGGTTGGTGTCTTTATCGGTGGTCTGGTCTTGGCCGAGCAAGGCGATGTTGATTTCACTGCGGCAATCGCCGAAGCGATTTTAGCCGCGGTGGCCCCGAATGTGTCGCCCAAACGCAGCCCCGAAGCACGGTTTGCCCAAATCCACCGCGCCCTGGCCGAAAGCGCCAAGGCGGGCAACAAGCATGTGTTGGTAATCGAAGAAGCCCTCAGCCTGCCTATCCCCACACTGAAACACCTGAAACGGTTTTTTGAATTAAAACACGGCTTTGAACGCCTGCTGGGCATTGTGTTAATCGGCCAAACCGAGCTGGCGCAAAAACTCAGCGAAAACAACCCGAACGTGCGCGAAGTGGTGCAGCGCTGCGAAGTGGTAACGCTGTTGCCGCTGACCGACGGCAAGCTGGAAGGCTATCTGAAACACAAGTTTGCCCGAGTCGGCGCGGATTACAGCAAGGTATTAGACCAAAGCGCGATTGATGCGGTGCCGAACGCTTGACCGTTAAAAGCCGAACGGCCAAAGGCACAGAGCTGAACAGCCTGCTCTATCCGCTGGCGGTCAACAATCTGGTAAGCGCGGCCATGAACCAAGCGGCCGAGCTGGGGTTTGATGTTGATGCCGATGTGGTTAAGGGGGTGTGAGATGGCTGATTTTGTTGAAAAAATGGTTTTCGGATTTGCCATTGCACTGGTACTCGGCTGCCAAAGCAAGGCGGACGACCAGCCTTACAGTCCGCCGCCCGCCCAGTATGCGGCATCGGAATAACAGGGCAGCGACGACACCGCCGCCCTGATGGCCGCCAAGCAGCGCGAAGCCGACGATGCGGTACGCGAGATGCTGAAGGCCTATGAGCAAGAGGACTTTGATTGGGTGCGCGGCGATGCGGAGGCATACAAATGACACACCGTATATCAGACCTGCTGGTAAGTCATTACCCGTGTTCTGCCGAATTTATCGCCGACGTGCTGCGTTGGCCGCTGGCGGAAGTGAAGGCGGAGTTGGCAAAAATGGAGCGTCGCGGCGAAATCGAAAGCCGTGTGTTGGTAACTTACCGGTTGAGTGAGGAAGGGGAAAATAAATGCGCGTAGAACGTGATTACAGCAACATCAAGGCCAAAGTTTGGCGCGAGCGGGCGGGCTATCTCTGCTGCGAGCTGAACAGCATCCACGGGCATTTTATCCTGCTGATGGTATCGGCTGATAAAGCCGACACCGAAGCCGATGTGGTGCAGACGGCCTTGAGATGCCTGAGCAGCAGTGATTTAGCAGTAGCAAACCAGGAGGCAGCGTGATGAAAAACGGATTAATTGACTTGAACAACCACCTCTTTGCATCACTGGAGCGGCTGAATGACGAAAGCATTACCGGCGATCAGTTGGAAATGGAAATATCCAGAGCTAAGGCGTAAATGAGGTGGCGGCAAAAATTATTGATACAGCCAGCCTAGCGCTACAGTCAGAAAAGCTGAAAGCCGAATATGGCGCTGGAAACTTTAAACCGCCTGTGATGATTGAGAAGAAAGATGGCTAGGCTTAGTCGGATTGAATACAGCGAAAAGGAAAAAGAGTTTCTGAAATCCAATTGCAGTATGAGCCGGCAAGAGTTGACCGATGCCTTTAACGAACGATTCGGCCGGAATTTGAGCAAAGGAAATATTTCGGCCATGTGCAAACGCAATAAATGACTGACCGGCCGAACCGGAATGTTTGAAAAAGGCAGCATGCCTTGGAACACCGGCTTAAAAGGCAAGGGGGGTAATAAAGCCCAACTCCGGGAATTTTAGGTATAACCGAGCGCCGCGAGTGCCGTTTTTATTCTTATATATATTATATATATAAGGAGTCAGAATGACACCCAAACCGCAACCGCTCGTGCCGTGGATGGGCGGCAAACGCCGCCTGGCCAAACACCTGCTGCCCTTGTTTCCCGAGCATCAATGCTATGTCGAGCTGTTCGCCGGCGGCGCGGCCTTATTCTTCCTGCGGCCGCAGCCGGCCAAGTGCGAAGTGCTCAACGACCTCAACGGCCAATTCATCAACCTCTACCGCGTGGTGCAGCACCACTTTGACGAGTTTGTGCGCCAGTTTGAGTGGACGCTCACCAGCCGCGAAGTGTTCGCCCGCCTGCAATCCACCCCGCCCGATGTAATGACCGACATCCAGCGCGCCGCACGTTTCTTCTACCTGCAACACACCGCCTTCGGCGGCAAAACCGTTGATCAACATTTCGGCACCGCCACCACAAACCGAGGCTTCACCGCCGCCGGCATCGCAGGCCGTCTGAAAGCCGCGCAGCAGTGGCTCAATCATTCTCGAGCTGTTTAAAGACTTCAGCATTCGCCACCTCGAGCTTGCCTATTCGGTCGGCAGGGATAAAACGCAAAAGGCCAGCGGCGAACTGGTCATCTGTAACTACTAATAAGACAAAAGTCCCGACGTCTGGACTTTTGTATTGATGTATTTGTAACATGGTTACATAGTGTGCAACAAAATTAAAAACGATTTATCTCAAAAAACGCGCCGATTTATCGCGCGCGGCTTCAGCAGGCAGCGCATCCCAGCCCTGCCGCTTGGCAAAACCGCTCAGACGTTTTTCAGCTTCTGCGCGCGCAATGCCCCAACCCATCACCATCGCCGTAGGGTTTTTCTCCAGCTCGGTTTCCCGCCCGGTAACCACAATCACATCGGACTTGGCTGCCAACACCTGCTCGGGATTGATCGGCGCGTAAAATTCTACCGAACCGGCCGAAATATTATCGCCGCCCACCAATGTCGTCATCGCTCCCCACATCGACTTGCCGAAGGTAACGCTGTGTTCCTCCGGCCCTTTATTGCCGAACTCCACATAAACTTTGGGTTTGGGCAGTTTGGCTTCGGCGATGCGGCTTTGAATATCGTCGGCAATGGTTTTATAGTCTGCCGCCAGTTTGGCCGCGCGCTCCTGCTGCCCGGTCAGCGTGCCGATGATTTCGGTGGATTTGACATGGGCGGCAACCGTTTGCGCGTTATAGTCGAGCACCACAATCGGAATGTCTGCTTTTTCCAGCCGGTCCAAATCCGAACCCAGTGCCTGATACTGCCAATCAGCCAGCAACAGCAAATCGGGCTTCAGCGACAGCACTTTCTCAACCGAAAACGTACCCACTTCTACCTCGCCCGCATCTTCCAGCTTGTCCAGCTTGGGCACGGCCTTGCGGAAAGCCTCCCAACTTGCGGGCGCCCAATCCGACCACACCGCTTTAGAAAAGCCTACCACGTTGTCAAGCGCGTCTTTACCGCCGACAGCCATATAATCCTGATAATAAAAGCCAAGCACAACACGCTTGGCAGGCAAATCTACCGTAACCTTGCGGCCGGCGGTGTCGGTGATCTGAACAGGCTCGGCATAAGCCGCAGCCGCTCCCAAGGCAAGGGCTGCGGCAAAAACAAATGGGGCGGGAAAAAGTTTGACAAACATGGATAACCTTTTGAAAAAATAAAAAGAGAATAATCAAATTGGTAAGACAGAACCGCAGCCTTCTGATCACGGCTCAGGCTGAACAGCGGTTCAGCAGCGGGAAACAGCCCTTAATTCAAATCATATTAACAATGATTTTTATTTAAAGTTCAAAATCAATTAAAAATAAACCCCGGCCATCTGAAATTTGCGCAACACCCGAGGCCAAAAGCATGCAAAATCTTTTATAATCGTTTATTTACCGCACCATCTCAGAGGCCTAAAGGCCTGCACTTACCGAAAGATCAATTGTGGACAAACTCAAAATTTCCGCCAACGGCCCGTTAAACGGCGAAATCACCGTTTCCGGCGCCAAAAACGCCGCCCTGCCGCTGATGTGCGCCGGCCTGCTGACTGCAGGCACCCTGCGCCTGAAAAACGTGCCCATGCTGCGCGATGTGAAAACCACCCAAAAACTGCTGCAAGGCATGGGCGCGCGCGTGCTCACCGACAATGTGCACGAATTTGAAATCAACGGCGGCACAGTAAACAACACCGTTGCGCCCTACGAGCTGGTGAAAACCATGCGCGCTTCCATTTTGGTGCTCGGCCCCACTCTTGCCCGTTTCGGCCAAGTGCAGGTGAGCCTGCCCGGCGGCTGCGCCATCGGCTCGCGCCCGGTTGACCAGCATTTGAAAGGGCTGGAAGCGATGGGCGCCGAAATCACCATCGAACACGGTTATGTGAAAGCCAAAGGCCGTCTGAAAGGCGCCCGCGTAATAATGGACGTGGTTACCGTAGGCGGCACCGAAAACCTGCTGATGGCCGCCACATTGGCCGAAGGCACCACCGTGCTGGAAAACTGCGCCATCGAGCCGGAAGTAGTGGATTTGGCCGAATGTTTGGTAAAAATGGGCGCCAAAATCAGCGGCATCGGCACGCCGGTGATGACGGTGGAAGGCGTAAAAGAATTGCACGGCTGCGAACACAGCGTGGTGCCCGACCGCATCGAAGCCGGCACATTTTTGTGCGCAGTAGCAATGACCGGCGGCAAAGTAGTGTTACACAACGCCGCACCGAAAACCATGGAAGCCGTGCTCGACAAACTGGTGGAAGCCGGAGCCGTTATCGAAACCGGCGGAGATTGGATTTCCATCGATATGCGGCAGCGCCCCAAAGCAGTGGATATCCGCACCGTTGTCCACCCTGGTTTCCCCACCGATATGCAGGCGCAGTTTATGGCAGTTAATGCTGTGGCGGAAGGCACGGGCAAAGTGGTGGAAACCATATTTGAAAACCGCTTTATGCACGTTCCCGAGCTCAACCGCATGGGTGCCGACATCAGCACCGAAGGCAATACTGCCATTGTAAAGGGCGTAGAAAAACTATCCGGCGCCACCGTGATGGCCACCGACCTGCGCGCCTCCGCCAGCTTGGTGATGGCCGGTTTGGTGGCAGAGGGCGAAACCATAGTCGAGCGCATCTACCACCTCGACCGCGGCTACGAGCACATCGAAACCAAGCTCAATCGGGTTGGCGCAAAAATCGAACGGATTTCCTAACTATACCGCCATAATCCAATATAAAGGCCGTCTGAAAACATTTTCAGACGGCCTTCGAACTCGGCTTGAATTTGTTGGACAAAACGCAATCCATTTCTTAAACGCCCACAGCAGTGCAAGCGAAAGGCCCGCAGTAACAGTCACCACAACATACTGGCCGCACCCAGCGTCATACAGCAGCGGCATGGCTAATCCTCACCCAATGGCAGCCTTTTGAGACTATCACCTAAAAATACCACTAGTGTGCTGCGATTGAAATAAAAACGCGCTTCCAGCCTGAAATCCGATACCGGTCAAACAGCAGCGAAAGCAGCGTGTTAGCTATAGCAAACATGGCCACCAGCGGCACGTCCCGGGTGATAGAGCCGTCTGAAATTTTCTGAAACTTGATACTCAAAGCCGAAAACAAATTGAGATTCCCGCCCAAAGTAAACACCGGCAAAGCATCAAATAAAATTTGGTAACGCGCCGGCCGCTGTTTGATCCGCGTGTAGCCGATTGTTTTTTTCATCAAAAAAGGTTAACCAAGCAGAACGGCAGTGCTGAAATCATGCGGCACGGCAGGTGGCGGCACGGCTTTGGCACAACGACTGATAAAGCGGTAAAGCGGTGGAAAAAACCAGAAAAACGGTATAAACGGTGTATATATTTATTTAGGCTCTAGACTGGCAGAATAGCTCTGTTAGCCTGGAAAAATTGTCAATTCCATTCCAAAACTGAGCCACAGTTGTGGTCTAAAATTGAGCCACCCTATGAGCGGTGTTTCATCCGGTAAGAATCATTGCCCGTCTCAAAAATATCGCAGCAATAAGTCAGACGCTCC